>CAMODS010000109.1 GCA_946611525.1 uncultured Lachnospiraceae bacterium
TTGTCTCGGAGTCGGATGATGGGCCCCACCGTACCCAGCTCAAGCGCTATCTGTCTTCTGATCATAACCACACGATCCAAAAGATCACCGCCCTGGTTTACATCAGCCAAGGGTATTATACCATAACCAAACTCAAGCTCTATAGGATCCACAGAAAGTAGGGATACCACATTTTCGGGACGCCGGATCTCCTCGGCAGCTTCCTCTTCCTCAGCCACCTCCTGCTCTATGGTCTCCACACCGATGGTACGCTGCATATTGACAGCCACCACCACAAACATGGCACCGAAAAGAAGGAATAAAAGTGTATTAAGAGGTGTAGCCACACCCAAAAGCATAAGTGTGCCGCCAACAATGGTAAGCACCTTCGGAATACCGAAAAGCTGCTTTATCATAGTGCCGGAGAAGTCGGCAGACTTGGTGCCCTTTGTGATAAGGATACCTGTAGCCAGTGAGATGGAAAGGGAAGGAATCTGGGATGCCAGACCGTCACCTATGGTAATGAGTCCGTACTGGCTGATAGCATCTCCAAAGGCCATTCCCTGCCTTGCCACGCCCATGATGGTTCCACCCAAAATGTTTACAAAAGTAATGATAAGGCCGGCTGTGGCATCTCCTTTTACGTACTTCGTAGCACCGTCCATAGCTCCGAAGAAATTACTCTCATCCTGAAGCTTTGTTCGGGCTGCCGCCGCCTCGGCATCTGTGATGGCTCCCGTATTCAGATCCGCATCAATGGCCATCTGCTTACCGGGCATAGCGTCAAGTGTAAATCTGGCGGTAACCTCAGCCACTCGCTCAGAGCCCTTGTTGATAACCACAAACTGTACGATAAGAAGGATGATGAAAACCACCGCCCCGATGATCATATCATTTCCACCAACAAAGGTACCGAAGGTCATGACCACGTTACCGGGATTGCCGGTAGTAAGGATGAGACGGGTTGATGATACATTAAGGCTTATCCTGAAAATAGTCGTAAACAAAAGGATGGTAGGAAAATTTGCCATATCCAGCACCTCTTGTACAAAGAGGCAATTCATCAAAACAATGAGGGCTATGGAAATGTTGAAGGCCAGCATCACATCCAGCATCCAGTTTGGAATGGGGATGATGAGGAAAATGATGGCAGCAAGAATATATACCGCTACACCTATATCTGTAGCTTTGACATTACCGCCCAGTATGCCTTCCACTTATCATCCCTCCTTTCCTTAAGATTCTTCGTCGCTACGCTCCTCAGCCCGAAGGATCCTTATATCTTCCCTGCAGCCTTCCAAACAGCCGCCAGGATCATGGCCACTCCTTCATACAGCTCCGGCGGGATCACATCTCCAACTTCTACCGTATTAAAAATTGCTCTGGCAAGGGGCTTGTTTTCCATGATGGGAATGTCATGCTCCTTTGCTATATCCTTGATCCTCTGGGCAATGACATCCTCACCCTTGCCCACAACTGTGGGTGCCACATCCTCCTCTGCCCTGTAACGGATAGCCACCGCCACGTGAGTAGGGTTTGTGATAACAACATCCGCCTGAGGAACCTCACGCATCATACGTCTCTGGGAAGCCTCGCGCATCCTCTGACGCTGTTTGCTCTTGATCTGGGGATCTCCCTCAGAGTTCTTGTATTCGTCCTTGACCTCCTGCTTGGTCATCTTGATATCTTTTTTAAACTTCCATTTGTGATAGATCAGATCTACAATCCCCACCACCACAAGGATGAGGCTGATCCGAAAACCTATATCTATCACCAATGATCCCACCCCTGCGATGGCTTCATTAAGTGGTATATCATAAAGCAGGTATATCTCGTTCATCCGGTCCTTTACCACGGAATAAACGACAATCGTTATGATCAAAATCTTTGCAACCGAAAGCGCAAGATTTATAAGTGCCTGCGCAGAGAATATCCTCTTAAATCCACTTACGGGATTAAACTTGTCAAACTTGGGCTTTAGAGGCTCGGTAGTCACTTTGAACTTAAACTGAAGGCCGGTGGATAACAGCGCCACCAAAAAGCCTCCCGCAAAAAAAGGTGCCACAATGATAAGCATCTGCAAAAAAGCCTGCATCAGTATCACGGACATGGTCTGGACCGTAAGTCCTCCCCGCTCTACCGAAATGATATCAACTATTTCCTTGCCGTAGATCCAGTCTATGACTCCAATAAATCTCTCTCCCATAAAGGATGCAAAAATCCTTAGCATCAGAAAAGCAAACACAAGCTGTACGCCGTTGGCAAACTCCTGTGACTTGCCCACCTGACCTTTTTTTCGGGTGTCCTCTATCTTTTTACCTGTAGGCTCCTCCGTCTTGTCGTCGGAGAAATACTGCAGGTCATATGGTAAACTGTAGTAAATAGTCTCTTCCACTAATGCAGCCCCTCTACCACCTGGCGCATCATGTCACTCATCTGCTCGAATACATATCTGCATACCTCAGGAAAAAGGTAGATCATCAGATATAGAATAAAAAGCCCTGCCAGTATCTTTATCTGGATACCTACGGAAAACATGTTCATCTGCTGGGCCACCTTGGCCATGATACCAAGCACCACGTTCATGATAAGAATGGTGGCAAAGACCGGCAGAAAGATGCGAAAGCCTATAACAAATACATTGGTAATGTAGTTGGCCATCACCGTAAGCAGATAGTCCGGCTCAGGCTGCGCACCTCCCAACGGTATTACCGTAAATGAATCTATCACCGCCCTTAGTACAAACTGGTACATGTTGGTGATGATCATAAATAAAAACATAAAATACAGGTACATATTACCTGTAGTGGTGATCTGGGTGTTCATTGTAGGATCAAACTGCTGGGCCATGGAAAGACCTATATCCACGTCAATAATATTGCCTGCAAACAGTATTATGGAGTTGCACATATAGGCAGCAAATCCAATAAGCAGTCCCGTAATGGCCTCCTTGAACACCAGAATGCCAAAGCCAAGAGTAGACTGGTATGGAGCCTCCACCGGCGGCACTGCATAAAGCACCATGATGGCCAATGCCCCGGAAAAACCTATCTTTGTGATATTGGGCACTCCTCTCAGGCTAAAAAGAGGAGCCACAAAGATAAAGGTGGCTATTCGAACCATGATGAGTAAAAAATACTCAAAGTTCATCAGGTCAAAGGTAAACTCCATCATAGGCTGTCACTAACGTATATAGAGGCTGAAGTTGTTCCAGAGCCTGTCAATAAATGCCAAAAGTGTATTCATGATAAAAGGTCCGAAAAGAATAAGGGAGATAAAGGACGCCAAAATCTTTGGGATGAAGGTCAAAGTCTGCTCCTGTATGGATGTGACTGTCTGAAAAATACTGACTGCCAGTCCCACGATAAGGGATGTTAAAAGCATAGGGGAAGCACATAGTATCATGGTATAAAAAGCATCCCGCATTATGTCTAAGACCTGTCCTTCTGTCATCTTCTCCTCCTGTAGTAAGATCCTTCACTTCGCTCAGGATGACAAATTAATACGTCATCCCAGGGCGCAGCCCGAAGAATCTTAATAAAAAGTCTTCACAAGGTTACCAATAACTAAGTTCCATCCGTCTGCCAACACAAACAAAAGTATCTTGAACGGCATGGAGATCGTGGTAGGCGGCAACATCATCATACCCATGGACATGAGCACCGAAGCCACCACCATATCAATAACGATAAATGGTATATAGATAAAAAAGCCGATGATAAAGCCGGTACGAAGCTCACTTAGAATAAAGCTCGGCACCAGGACAGTCAGCGGCACGTCATCATAGTCCTCATATGTAATATTTGCGATCTCAACAAAGAGCTCTAAATCCTTGGCCTGGGTCTGTCCATACATGAATTCCCGGAAGGGCTTTTCTATCTCATCAAAGGCCTCATCCTGAGTGATCTCACCGGCATCAAGAGGCTCCAAGGCGTTTTCATTGACCTCCTGAAGGGTGGGCCACATAATAAACAATGTCAAAAATAGTGCCAAACCAATCATGACCTGGTTTGGCGGAGAAGACTGCGTACCAATAGCAATGCGGATGAAATGCAGTACTACTATGATCCTGGTAAATGATGTAAACATCACAAGGATCGTAGGTGCCAATGCCAGTACGGTGAGAACAAGTATGATCTGCACCGTGGAGGAGAGGGATCCCGTATCACCATCAAAGGTAAGGGTGAAGCCTCTGCCGCTGCCCGTCACCTGATCGGAGGCATTGGGTGCACGATCAGTAGCACCATAGTCCGTAGATCCGCCGGCACCATACTCCGTAGCCCCCGTCGCATAGACAGTGGCCGGTATGGTAACTGCCACCGTCACAGCAAGGACCGCACACGCAAACACAACGCTTACGATACCATATATTCTTTTTAACTTTTCCATAGCTACTTTATGTCCTTATCAGACCTGAATCTGTCAAGGATATCCTTAAAAGACTCCTTGAACCCGTAGGTATCCACTGTACCGGGCTCGGTAATGGTCACTTCATCAGGTGAAAGCTCGCCTAAAAGCGTAAGCTCCTCCTTGCCGACACCGACTATCAGATATCTGTCCTTACCGGCACGAAGAAGCATCACATAGTGATTGGCCGCCACCTTTTGCATCTCTATGACCTCAAAGTTTTTGCCCACATTAAGGGCACGCTGGTAACCAGCAATCCACTTGGTGGCATAATAAGTAAGAACCAGCACACCGACGAAGATAACAATGACAACTATGAGCTGAAAGACACTCTCTCCGGTGGATACTAAAGTCACTTATCCGATCACCTTTTTAACAGCCTCAAGCACGCGCTCTGCCTGGAAAGGCTTTACAATAAAGTCCTTTGCTCCGGACTGGATAGCTTCGATAACCATGGCCTGCTGACCCATAGCTGAACACATGATAACAGATGCGTTGGGATCCTTTTCCTTGATACCCTTTAAAGCACCGATACCATCCATCTCAGGCATGGTGATGTCCATAAGAACAAGATCGGGATTACAATCGGAATAAGCCTCAACAGCCTTGACGCCATTTTCAGCCTCTCCTACTACATTGTAACCGTTCTTTGTGAGAATGTCCTTGATCATCATTCTCATGAAAGCTGCGTCGTCACAAATCAGAATGTTCTTTGCCATGTCTTCTTCTCCCTTTCTACATTTAATCTATAACTATTTGGTAATCTCCGTGATACGAATTCCGAAGGATTCCTCGCTAACTACTACCTCACCCTTGGCAACATATTTACCGTTGACCAAAACGACAATGGGT
>CAMODS010000110.1 GCA_946611525.1 uncultured Lachnospiraceae bacterium
ACACCTTATACCCTGCTTTTTCAAGGCCTTCTCTAATGATGGTGGCATTTTTCATATAATATGCGATCTGCTCTCTTATCTCACGCTGGCCCGCCTCAGTGTATACCGCCTCTCCTGCTCTCTGTATGATGTAGGGAGCACCATTAAACTTTGTGCCGTGGCGTCTGGCCCACATATCATGAAGTGAGGTGTTTCCGCACTTTATTTCCTTAGGCACCACGGTAAAGCCCAGCCTTACGCCGGTAAAGCCTGCATTCTTGGAAAACGAGCGTATCTCAATGGCACATTTTTTGGCGCCTTCACACTCATATATACTGTGAGGCACGTCATCCTCGGAAATATAGGCCTCGTATGCCGCATCAAATATAATGATCGCATCCTTTTTTATGGCGTAATCCACCCATTCCTGAAGCTGGCTCTTTGTCAGTGTCGTGCCGGTGGGATTGTTGGGAAGGCATAAATAGATAATGTCGGGAGTCTTGTGGGGCAGCTCGGGGACAAAGCCGTTTTCTGCAGTACAAGGGAGGTATACGATATCACTCCAACGGTTTTCGCTCTTGATATAGTTACCGCAGCGGCCGCCCATAACGTTTGAATCCACGTAAACCGGATATACGGGATCGGTAACTGCTATGATGTTGTCTGTACCAAAAAGCTCCTGGATATTGCCGGAGTCGCTCTTTGCACCGTCGGAGATAAAGATCTCATCGATATCTATGGATACGCCTCTTTTCTTGTAATCCTGCTCTGCTATGGCAGTGCGCAAAAACTCATAGCCGAGATCCGGCGCATATCCGTGAAAGGTATCTGCCGAACCCATCTCATCAACTGCCTTATGCATGGCGTCAATGATGGTGGGTGCTATGGGCTGTGTCACATCCCCTATTCCAAGCCTTATGATCTCGGCATCGGGATTGCTTTCCCGATAAGCCGCCACCCGCTTTGCAATATCGGAAAAAAGGTAGCTTCCCGGGATCTTACTGTAGTTGCTGTTGATAGTGTACATATTCCCTCCTTGATATTAACCTGTCCGTACGCAAACGGCGCAGTTTTTATGATATGGTAGCAATCTCCGGCACAGTAGCCTCCAAAACGTCCAAAAGTATGCGTACAGTATCGAGTGACGTAAAGGTGGTCACACCGTTTTGTACCGCACAGCGCCTTATCTCGGCTCCGTCCTCATAATGGATACCGGAAAGCACCGCCCGTGTGTTTATCACATAGCTTACGTAGCCGGCCCGGATGGACTCCAGGATCTCCTCGCTGCCATCGCTCATGCGGCCCCTGATGCGGGTGCGGATGCCGTTTTCCTTAAGAAAAGTGCCGGTACCCATGGTGGCCTCTATATTGAAGCCAAGGTCGTAAAACCTTCTTATCAGTGGAAGTGCCTCGTCCTTGTCTTCATCAGCAAGAGTCACGACCACGGTACCATAGTCCTTCATCTTGATTCCGGATGCCTGAAGCGCCTTATAAAGTGCGATATTAAGCGACTTGTCATAGCCTATGGCTTCACCGGTGGACTTCATCTCAGGCGACAGGTAAGTATCCATGCCGGTAAGTTTCTCAAAGGAAAATGCCGGCGTCTTTACATACCATTTCTTTCGGCCTTCACCTGTCTCCTCCAGTACTCCCTGTGACTTAAGGGATTCGCCCAACATGACACGTGTGGCTATATCCACCAGACTTTTGCCGCTGGATTTTGACAGGAAGGGCACGCTTCTTGACGCTCTGGGATTGACCTCAATGACATATACATTGTCATCCTTATCCACTATAAACTGGATATTGTAAAGTCCGCGGATGCCAATGGTAAGGCCCAGCCTCCGGGTATAGTCGGCTATGGTATCCTGTACCTCTTTTGATATGGAAAAAGGAGGATACACGCTGCTGCTGTCACCGGAATGGACTCCGGTACGTTCCACCAGCTCCATGATGCCGGGCAAAAATACATCCGTACCGTCACAGATGGCATCAACCTCGACCTCCTTGCCCTTTAGATATTTGTCTATCAAAACCGGGCGCTCGGAATCCATGTCCACGGCGTTTCCAAGGTAGTGCCTTAACATCTCTTCGTTGGCCACTATCTCCATGGCACGACCACCCAGTACAAAGCTGGGACGGACCAAAACGGGATAGCCTATGTCTGCCGCAGCCTTTACTCCGGCCTCGATATCCGTAACCGCCTGTCCCTTTGGATTGGGGATGCCGGCCTCATGAAGCACTGCGTCAAAGGAATCCCTGTCCTCTGCCTTTTCTATTGCCTTAAAATCGGTGCCGATGATGTTGACACCGCGTTTTGTGAGGCTTTCTGCCAGATTTACCGCTGTCTGTCCGCCCAGGGTGGCGATGACACCAATGGGCTTTTCCAGATGGACCACGTTCATCACATCCTCTGCGGTAAGGGGCTCAAAGTAGAGCTTGTCTGCAGTGGTATAATCTGTGGAGACCGTCTCCGGATTGTTGTTTATGACTATGGCCTCATAGCCCATACTGTGTATGGTCTTTACAGCGTGAACCGTAGAATAGTCAAACTCCACGCCCTGCCCTATTCTGATGGGGCCGGAGCCAAGGACGATCACCTTTTTATTGTCTGTGACCACGGACTCGTTTTGTGTCTCGTAGGTAGAATAAAAATACGGTACATAGCTTTCAAACTCACCTGCACAGGTGTCTATCATCTTATATATCGGATGGATATCCAGCTTTTCTCTAAGCTCGTAGACCTCGTCCTCGTCACATTTCCAAAGTTCTGCCACATAGGCATCCGAAAAGCCCATGCGCTTTGCCTGCCTTAAAAGTTCTTCGTTGTTGGGATCATCTTCCATGCGACGTTCCAAATCCACGATCTTTTTTATCTTTTCCAAAAAGAACATGTCGATCCCGGTAATGTCGCAGATGATCGTATAGTCCACTCCGAGCCACAAAAGCTGCGAGATGGCGTAGATCCTGTCGTCAGTACCTTCCTTGATATACTCTAAAAGATCATCCACACTCATGTGCTCCTTGTCGAACTTTTCCATGTGGATGTGGTTTTTACCATCCTCTAATGACCGGATGGCTTTTAGGAGGCTTTCCTCAAAGGTGCGGCCCACGCTCATTACTTCTCCCGTGGCCTTCATCTGGGTGGAAAGTGTATTCATGGCTGCAGGGAACTTGTCAAAGGGGAAGCGCGGCATCTTTGTGACCACGTAATCCAGTGAAGGCTCGAAGCAGGCCGGTGTGTTTTTAAGCTCTATCTCATGGAGGTCCATACCCACCGCAATCTTGGCCGACACTCTGGCGATGGGGTATCCACTGGCTTTTGACGCCAGCGCAGAGGATCTTGACACACGGGGATTGACCTCTATCACATAGTATTTAAAGGAAAGGGGATCCAGGGCAAACTGAACATTACATCCGCCCTTTACATCCAGCGCACGTATGATCTTTAGGGCACTGTTCCTTAGCATATGGTATTCTTTGTTGGTAAGGGTCTGCGAAGGTGCCACGACTATGGAGTCACCTGTGTGAATACCCACGGGATCCAGGTTTTCCATATTACATACGGTGATGGCGGTATCATTTGCATCACGCATCACCTCGTATTCTATCTCCTTGTAGCCCTTTATGCTCTTTTCAATAAGCACCTGATGGACAGGTGAAAGGGCCAGGGCGTTTTTCATCATACTTGAAAGCTCACCGGGATCCGAAGCAAAGCCGCCGCCTGTACCGCCAAGTGTAAAGGCGGGACGCAGTATAACAGGGTATCCTATCTCATCGGCGATCCTGTGGGCGTCAGCGTCGGAATAGGCTATGCCTGAGGGAACCACCGGCTCCCCTATCTTTTCACACAGCTCTTTGAAAAGCTCACGGTCCTCAGCTGTCTCTATAGACTTGGCATCGGTGCCCAAAAGCTCGATCTCACACTCTGCTAAAATGCCCTTTTTATAAAGCTGCATGGCCAGATTCAGTCCGGTCTGTCCTCCGATGCCCGGGACTATGGCATCAGGTCTCTCATATCGGCAGATGCGGGCCATGTACTCCAGGGTCAAAGGTTCCATATAAACCTTGTCTGCCACCATGGTATCGGTCATGATGGTGGCCGGGTTGGAGTTTGCAAGGATGACCTCGTAGCCCTCTTCCTTCAGCGCCAGACAGGCCTGGGTGCCTGCATAGTCAAACTCCGCCGCCTGTCCTATGACTATAGGGCCTGAGCCTATGACCAGTATTTTTTTTAAGTCGGTTCTTTTAGACATTATTAACCTCTTTTTCTGTTTTTGAGCACCCGAAGGTTTTTAAACGCTTCAATATTATCTATGAATCTATCGAAAAGGTAGTTGCTGTCCTCGGGGCCTGGTGCGGCCTCGGGATGATACTGGACTCCAAAAGCCAGATCATCGCGGCAGAACACTCCTTCCACCGTATCATCCAAAAGATTCTTGTGTGATATACGAAGTCCGGTACCCTCTATGGTCTTTTCATCAACAGCATAGCTGTGGTTCTGGGATGTAATATCTATCTTACCTGTCCTTATATCCATCACGGGGTGGTTGCCTCCGCGGTGACCGAATTTGAGCTTGTAGGTGGAAGCGCCATAGGCGATGGAAAGTATCTGATGCCCCAGACAGATGCCGAAGATCGGCACCCGGCCTATGAGGGCTTTTGCAGTCTCTATGACGGGTATCACGTCCTCGGGATCTCCGGGGCCGTTTGAAAAGAGTACCCCGTCCGGCTTCATGAACATGATCTCCTCCCCGTCAGTATCGTAAGGCACCACTGTAACATTACAGTGTGCAGCATTAAGGCTTCTTATTATGTTAAGCTTTACCCCGCAGTCCACTACCACCACGTTGTACTTGGGATCGGGCGTCCGCGAATACCAGCGCTTTTTGCAGCTGACACGTGCTACCGCATCGTGGGGAACAGGGGTAGCCTCGATTCGCTTTATGGCCTCCTCTACCGAGGTTTCGGCAGATGTAATGATGGCCCTGCGGCTGCCATGGTCCCTGATGCTTTTTGTTAGCATGCGGGTGTCTATACCGCTAATGCCCGGTATGCCGTTTTCCTCCAGTACCTCTGACAGCGTTTTGGTATATCTGAAGTTGGAAGGAGCATCATTGTAGTCACGCGTTATCATGCCTCCCAGTGAGGGCACCTTGCATTCATAGTCATCATCCGTCATACCGTAGTTTCCGATGAGCGGATAGGTCATGACCACCGCCTGGT
>CAMODS010000111.1 GCA_946611525.1 uncultured Lachnospiraceae bacterium
AAAGTGCCTGAATGGCAAAGCTCATATCCATGATCTCTGCAGGATGTCCGTCGCCACAGGCAAGGTTTACAAGCCTGCCCTCGCCGAGAACATATACAAATACACCCGGCTGAACCTCATAACCGATGATGTTATTTCTCTGGTTGATGGAAGAAAGTGCAGCGGCCCGAAGTCCCGCCATGTCGATCTCAACATCAAAATGTCCGGCGTTGCAGAGGATGGCACCGTTTTTCATTGTCTTCATATGCTCAACGGTGATAACACCTGCACAACCGGTAACCGTAACAAAGAAGTCACCGATCTTGGCAGCCTCAGCCATGGGAAGAACGGTAAAGCCGTCCATAACAGCCTCGATAGCCTTGATGGGATCAACCTCTGTGACATACACCTTGGCGCCCATGCCCTTTGCTCTCATGGCAACACCCTTGCCGCACCAGCCGTAGCCTGCTACGACTACGATCTTGCCTGCAACGATAAGGTTTGTGGTACGATTGATACCATCCCAGACGGACTGGCCTGTACCATAGCGGTTATCAAAGAGATGCTTGCAGTCTGCGTTGTTTACCATAACCATGGGGAACTGCAGCTTGTCAGCCTCAGCCATGGCCTTTAATCTGATGATACCGGTAGTGGTCTCCTCACATCCGCCAATGACGTACTGCAGTTCATCAGTAAGCTTTGTATGAAGCATATTTACCAGATCGCCACCGTCATCGATGATGATATTGCAGTGGTTTTTAAGCACTGTCTCGATGTGATGCTCATACTCCTCGTCAGTGGCATTGTACCATGCAAAGACGTTGAGTCCTGCCTTTGCCAATGCTGCTGCCACATCATCCTGAGTGGACAGTGGATTGGATCCTGTAACATACATCTCTGCCCCACCTGCTGCCAAAACCTTGCACAGATATGCGGTCTTTGCCTCAAGGTGGATGGAAAGCGCTACCTTTACACCCTTAAAAGGCTGATCCTTTTTAAAATCCTCCTCAAGAGAGCGAAGCAGGGAGCAGTTTTTCCTCACCCAGTCGATCTTGTGCTCGCCACTCTCCGCCAAATTGATGTCTCTGATCTCGTAACTCATTTCTTCCTCCATATTTATATAATAAAAATTGTAAACAACATTGCCCGGCTATTATAAACGATATCCGCCGTCACTTCAAGTAAGACCGGATGGCCCGCCTTATACGATATCCGCCGTCGCTTAAAGAAGCTGTGGTCACAGATCCTTCAGCTCATCCAGAAGCCTTTTGTACTTTTCCAAAAGGGCGGCATGATTAGCTTTCACATAGTCCATATCCCCGGCTTTTAAAGCATTTTCCATACCAAGCGCGGTCTCAAACATATCCATGGCACCGATACTTTTAGAGGTAGACTTTACGGAATGTACGGCGATCTGGTAATCCTTGAAATCTTCTTCGGCATACTTCTTTTCAATCGTATCATAAGAATTCTTTTTTACATAGGTCCTGATCACATCCAGATAGAGACCGGTATTGTCCATACAGTATGAAAGCCCCGTCTCAACATCCAAAAGCCCACGCAAACGCTCCGTGATCTCTCCATCCTCAGCAACTTCGTCAGATGCCTCACCTTCACTACGCTCAGGGGGAATAAACCTTGATATCATGTCAAAAAGATCCCCCGGCTTTACCGGTTTCGACAGATATGCATCAAAGCCCATTTCCATGTACTCCTCCATGGCACCTGAGATGGCATTTGCCGTAAGCATCACCACAGGGGTGGTCTTGTTGGGATGATCTGTGCTTTTCATCTTTGAAAAAGTCTCGACACCATCCATCTCCGGCATCATATGATCAAGGAAAATGATGTCATACTTTTTCTCATTAATGCGCTTTAAGCACTCGCGGCCACCCGATGCCATATCCACGGTAAGTCCGGAGTCCTTGAGGAATGCATCTATCACCTTCAGATTTACCTCCACATCATCCACCACCAGTATGGATCCATGGTATCTGACTTTAAAGACCTCATTTTGACCTGCATAATCCTCATCCTTTTTGGAAAGGTCAAGCTTACCGATAAGCGTATCACCCTCCGGCTTTTGAGGAAGGCTTATGGTAAAGGTAGTGCCCCTGCCGTATTCGCTTTCCACGTCAATAGACCCGTCCATGGAATCGCAGAGTGCCTTTGTGATGGCAAGTCCCAGTCCCGTGCCCTCTATGCTGCGGTTTTTATACTCATCCACCCTCTCAAAGGAATCAAATATCCTATCCAGATTCTCCTTGTGGATACCCATACCGGTATCGGCGACGGTGGTGACCAGCATAAAGCCATCCTCCGAGGTCTCTCCGCGCACATCAAGGGTAACGCTTCCTTCACCGGTGTACTTTGCAGCATTTGTCAGCAGGTTTACATAGATCTGCCGTATCCTCTCCATATCTCCGACCAGCCTGCCGGGAATGTTTTCATCCACACTCACACGAAACTCTAGTCCCTTTTCCTCGATCCTGGACCGCATCATGGTGACCACGTCAACAAAAAGACTCTTTGTCTCATACACAGCAGGCTTTATCTCCAGCTTTCCCGACTCTATCTTGGAAAAATCCAGGATATCATTTATGGTGGAAAGAAGGATCTCTGCAGAGCGCTTCTGATCCCTGGCATAGCCTATGACCGTCTTGTCATTGGTATCCCTCAGGATCATGGCATTCATACCCATAATGGCATTGATGGGTGTGCGTATCTCATGGCTCATATTTGCCAGAAATTCACTTTTTGCCTTGTTTGCCCGCTCTGCCTCCACGGAATACTCAAGGGCCTTTTGTTTTTCTTTCTCCAGAGTACGATTGGTCTCATTCAAAAGTTCGATATGCTTTTGTCTGACGGAATCATCCATAAGCTCAACCAGATAGCCGAGCCTGGTATGCCCCTTGTCATTGTCCGATAAAAGAGCACGGATCGTATAGCGCAGGTACAGATCGTCATATCTTACGATCCCTGCATCGGTTTCATTTTTTTCACCCTTGGAAAACTCAATAAGGGGAAGCATGATCTTCTCGTAAAAAAACGCTTTTCGCTCATCTCCCCTCAGGGCATACAGATCGATCCTGACATCCACCTGAAATTCAGAAATAAAGGGAAAAAGCTCTAGCATAAGATCATTGCAGCTCATATAGTGAAGATCCGAATCGAAAGCAATATAGCCATACTGCTTCATCTTGTTGTACACTGAAAGCACGTTGCCCGACATGTCATACATATACATACGGTTGCACAAAATGGCCACCACGATTATGGATACGCTGTAAACAAAAGGCATCAGATCCAGCTCGACGCCAAAGATCCTCTCCAAAAGATACACGATGGAGCTGGCGATAACGGCCACCAAAAGGATAACAACGGTTCTTTTCGATATGCTTTTTTTCCTAAGCAGCGTATATATCACCATCCCCAGCGCAACAACGATCTGGCCGTACAAAAGAATGAGATACAAAATGTGTGTCGGACCGTATGTCTTGTCGATATATGCGATGCCGTTCCAGTATTTTAAATAGATCTCATCATAGTAAATATGGCTGTAACCGGTGGAAAACACCAGCACAAGAACCACCAGGGTGGCAATAAAAAGCCCGGATGTATAGAGCTTTGGCGGAGTGATCCCGCAGATCTTTGAAACGATCAGATAGACCAGGTACGGGGCAAAAAGTCCTCCTATATATGTGATCTTGTTGGCCAGGATGAGCTCATTAAGATCCGTGGAAAGCGCCAAAAACAGATATGCAATATTTGCAACACCAAGAACCACACAAAGGATGATGGCATATATATCATATCTTCCTTTTGAGAAAAAGAAGAAGTAAAAAAGTACTGCCACCGGCACTATTGCCATGATTATATATAAAATGATAAAAGCTTCTGCCGCCAAGGGATACCTCCTTTTATGGGAAAGCCTCTTAGGTTCTTATATTGTATTGTATATCAGTCAAAAGTCAAGCAGGCAGGATGTCTTTTAAGCTTATGCAGACATTTCATCCATTTTTGAAAGCCTCTTGGCCTGATCTTCGGTAATAAGCGCGTCGATGATCTCGTCGAGATCTCCGTTCATGATCTTATCCAGCTTGTAAAGTGTAAGTCCGATACGGTGATCCGTCACACGTCCCTGGGGGAAATTGTAGGTACGGATCTTTTCCGAACGGTCTCCCGTACCTATCTGTGACAGTCTGGCATCGGATGCCTCCTTTTCACGGCGCTGGATCTCAAGGTCATAGAGCTTGGTTTTTAAAAGGGCAAAAGCCTTGGCCTTGTTCTGGATCTGTGACTTCTCGGTCTGGGAGTAAATCACTATGCCGGTAGGATAGTGAGTGAGTCGTACAGCAGAATCTGTGGTATTAACGCACTGTCCACCGTTTCCTGAAGCACGCATGACATCGATCCTGATATCATTTTCATCGATCTCGATCTCGTCCATCTCGTCCGCCTCAGGCATTACGGCCACGGTAATGGTGGAGGTGTGGATACGTCCGCCGCTTTCGGTCTCGGGAACACGCTGCACACGGTGAACGCCTGACTCGTATTTTAAAACGGAATATGCGCCGTTTCCCGATATAGTAAAATCTACTGACTTCATGCCACCTATACCGGTCTCCTCGGAGTTGATAAGATCAACCTTCCAGCCACGGCCCTCTGCATAGTGGACATACATACGGTATATCTCGGCAGCAAAAAGTGCCGCCTCATCTCCGCCTGCGCCGGCACGGATCTCCATGACCACGTTTTTGTCGTCATTGGGGTCCTTGGGTAAAAGAAGGACTCTCAAATGCTCCTCGATACTTACGATAGCTGCCTTGCTGTCGTTAAGCTCTTCCTTTGCAAGCTCACGCATCTCCTCATCGCTCTCCTCGTCTAAAATGGCTAAAGAGTCCTCGATGCTCTTATTACATTCCTTGTATTTTTCGTACTCCTCCACTATGGGGCTAAGCTCTGCCTGCTCCTTCATCAGAGCGGTAAAGCGCTTGGAATCGTCTGCGATCCCGGGCTCAGAGAGCATGTTCATGATCTCCTGGTAGTGGAGCAGGATGTCTTCTAATTTGTCGTACATTTTTTTATCCTTTCTGAAAAAGATCCTTCGCTGCGCTCAGGATGACAAGGAGAGCTGCGCTCAGAATGACATGGAGAGCTGCGCTCAGGCTGCATTTCGTGGTGAAAATGTCC
>CAMODS010000112.1 GCA_946611525.1 uncultured Lachnospiraceae bacterium
TAGTAATAATCCCCTCTATCCTGTTTGAAGATTCAATGGATTGTATTTTAGCTACCTCAACAAGCTTTTCCATTTCAACAGGTTTTTGGCGCAGAAACATCTCCTGCTTTCCTTTATACTCATGAATCTGCGAAATGTAATTCAATATTTCATTGTCCCAACGATAATCCTTATATTTTTTATAGTCACATTCTCGCATATTCCCCTATCCCTTTCTGTGTTCCTAAATTTTATCATATTTTAGGAGAATATCAATACATAGGAGTATTTTAGAATGCTTTTTTTATCTCATATCATTACTTTTATCTATGCAAACCCTCTCCGCACAGTGAATGTATGTTCGATTTGTTTGATCTAAAAATGGGAGGCATCCTTTAGACGCCTCCCATAACATCAAGCAATTATATACGTGTCAGTGTGCTTTATGCAAACTTCTTAACATACTTAGCCTTCTTAGGTGCACCGGACTGAGCCTTGATGGCCTTCTTAACCTTCTTGTAGGTAGCAGCCTTCTTAGCGATGTAGAACTTCGCTGTAGCCTTGATACCCTTGAAGGAGTTCTTGCCAACGCGTAGGAACTTTAAGCCCCGGCTTCCCAGCCCTTCATACTGATCTATCAGACCTTTTGTTTCCTGATAAAAACAGCCGTCTTTTCATCGAAGAGATAGTTCTCATCATTTATCTTTTTCCAGCCCATGGCGAGGTAGGGATAATAGTCCAGGCTGTAGTATTTCTTGCCCTTGTACTTGATCCAGCCTGCCCCTATTACAGCGTCA
The DNA here is from genome assembly GCA_946611525.1 of uncultured Lachnospiraceae bacterium. Lineage (GTDB taxonomy): Bacteria > Bacillota > Clostridia > Lachnospirales > Lachnospiraceae > JAILEN01. The sequence continues at coordinate 777 of CAMODS010000112.1, forward strand.
TTATGACCGCCGTAGCAGTAGTAATACTTGCCTTTATACTTAAACATCCCCTTTTTGAGGGCGCCATTTTTATCCGCAGCAAAAACTGTACCGTTATAACCGGTAATAAAGCCTTTTTTGTTGGGCTTTACTACCTTGCCACCATAGTAGAGGTACCACTTTCCGCCCTGCTTTTTAAAGCCGTTTACCGTATCTACGGATATCTTGCCGTCACTTACGGTGAAGTCAACACCGCCATTAAACTCTGTGCGGTATACCTCACCGTATTTTTCTGCCCTTTCCATGATCGGCCTGGTGCGGATGAGTCCATAAAGGCTCTTTTTGGCGGAGGAAGAAGTCTCCGTCATGCCAAGCTTAAGTTTTTTGTAGATCTTGTTCTGCCGGTCGATCTCCTTTTGGATCACGTAGTGATTGGCCACTGCATGTTTTGCCTTGATTGCCTTTACAAATTTGGCACTGTTGGAAGTGTCGGTGCCGTGGTGGTTCATCTTCCAGATGTCCACGGAGGTGGCATAGCCGTTGTCCACCAGCCAACTCTCTTCTTCTGTCTCCGCGTCTCCGCAGGACAGGTAGGTCACTCCCGAGGGAGCCGTGATCCTGGTACAAAGTGACATATTGTTGAGAAAATGCTCCATACGGGTCTCGGTAAGACCGGGATCACTTGATGAGTCATTTTTGAAATCCGTAAGGTTAAAATCAGGGAGTCCCAAGGTCTCTACGGTTAATGCGCCCACATTAAACTTATAGCCCGGTGTCACCTCCGTAAAATGCTTGCAATACTTGCCCTTTTGGGACTTGACCTTTACACCCACATCTCCAAAAAACTTTTCCCTGGAGGCCGAAACAGAAGCATACTCCTTGTCCTCACTGCTGTTTCCCTGTGAAAGCGCACGGTCGATGATCCAGCTCTCACCCACATAGAGGTTATTGATGGTAAAGTTATCGCTGATGTCATTGAGCTCGCCAAAATGGTCACTGTGAAAATGGGAAATATAGACATCCAGATTGGTTATGCCCTTTTCCTTGAGATAATTGACCACGATGTCACTGCTGTCCTTGTCGCCTGTATCGATAAGCAGGTAGCTTCCCTGTGACTCGATAAGTGTTGCATCACCCTTTATGGCGTTTGACTTAAGGTCGATAAAATGAATAGCCATCTCCGGCTCGGCTGCCTGTACGGCGTTCATCACCGGGTAAGCGCCCGCAATGCTTCCGGCAGCAACAACCGTTGCCAGGGCAAGTGCCATGTTTTTTAGGATACTTTGCTTCATTTGTTGTCCTCCATTCCTGATAGTTTTTTCTTTTTATATCCTGCGAAGTCGCCCGCGTCCAAAGCGTCGCGGATCTCCTGCATCATGGTATTGTAAAAATAGAGATTGTGCAAAACGCAAAGCCTCATACCAAGCATCTCCTTTGCCTTTAACAGATGCCTGATGTAGGCTCTGGAATACTTTCTGCAGGCAGGGCAACCGCAGCCCTCCTCTATGGGGCTCATATCCCTCTCGTATTTCTGGTTGAAAAGATTCATCTTGCCATGGTTAGTGTACACATGGCCATGGCGGCCGTTCCTGCTGGGGTAGACGCAGTCAAAAAAGTCCACTCCACGCTCCACAGCCTCTAAGATATTGGCCGGGGTCCCCACACCCATAAGATAGGTGGGCTTGTCCTGTGGCAGGTAGGGTACCGTCTCCTCGATGATGTGATACATCTCCTCGTGGGTCTCGCCCACTGCCAGTCCGCCAATGGCATAGCCGTCAAGATCCAGCTCTGAGATCTCCTTTGCCATCTCTATACGGATGTCCGGGAAGACAGCTCCCTGATTTATACCAAAAAGCATCTGGTGGGGATTGACCGTATCCTCCCTTTTGTTAAGCTCCGCCATTTTTTCCTTGCACCGGTGCAACCAGCGCACTGTCCGTGCACAGCTGTCCTCCACGTAGCGCCTTTCAGCTCTGCTGGAGGGACATTCGTCAAATGCCATGGCAATGGTGGATCCCAGATTGGACTGGATGGTCATGGACTCCTCCGGCCCCATAAAGATCTTTCTGCCATCGATATGTGAATGGAAGGTCACCCCCTCCTCCTTTATCTGTCTTAAGGTGGCCAGGGAGAACACCTGGAAGCCGCCGGAATCCGTAAGAATGGGACGGTCCCACACCATGAACTTGTGCAGTCCTCCCAAGTCGTGTATCAATCTGTCACCCGGACGCACATGTAAATGGTAGGTGTTGGATAATTCTATCTGACACCCTATCTCCTCTAAATCTTCTGTGGACACGGCCCCCTTGATGGCCGCCACCGTCCCCACGTTCATAAACACCGGGGTCTGCACCGTCCCATGTACCGTGGTAAATTCGCCGCGCTTCGCGCGCCCTTCTGTTTTTAATAGTTTATACATACATTATTCTCCATAAGATCTAGCCACTGTGAGGCATCACCATGGGATCGCTGTGTCCACGTAGACGGACGTTTTTTCGTCCGGCGGTGGATACAGCGATCCTATGGTGATGCCGGACTTCAATTAGCCCCCCACTTGTAGAAGAAGGCGTGGTCCCCTATGACCTCGTATCCCGTGATCCCAAAGCTATCCGCCGATGGCACCGTCATGAAAAATAGCCAGTCCCCCACACGCTCACCATCAATGGCCGCCTGAGCGATCTGTATACACTGTTCCGCCGGCCCCCTTTTTATGAAGGCATCCACTATGCCCTGCCTGTAAGGCTGGAACTGGTTTTCCTGTGATATGACACCGAAGATGGTATTGGGGAAAAGCGAACTCTTTACACGGTTCATTATGACCGATGCCACGGCCTGCTGTCCAAAGTAAGACTGATTTCCGGCCTCCGCCTCAATAGTGGCCGCCAAAAGGGTCACATCAGAAGCGCTGGCCGCATAAGCACCGGTGGTATCCTCACGGCCACCCTGCTCCTCCTCCATGGCTGCCATGGCTTCTGCCAGCTGTCTTGCCAGTTCAGCCTGAGCGGAAGCCTCCGCTGCCTGCAGTGTCTCCAGATTCATCTCATAGGTAATGATCTTTGAATCTAATTCTTCCTTTTCCTTTTTTGCCAGCTTCGCATCTTTTCTATTTTGTTTTGCTTCCTTTTGTACTTCCGCGATCAGCTCGTCCATTTCCTTTTGTGATGATTTCAGATCATTTTTTCTGGACGCCAGCCTCTCCTTGGCCAGCTCCAGTGACGCAGACTGTTCCAAAAGCTTCTCACGTGCTTTTTCACTTTCCTTTATCAGTTTGTTGTCATAGTCCACTATAGCGGACAGGATCTCCGTCCGGTTTAAAAACTCGGCAAAGGATCCACTTTTATAAAACATGGTAACCACATCCAGCTGACCCCTGTTTTCATAAAAGAATACGATATGGCGCTTCATGATCTCGTAGCGCTCATTCTGTTCCTCGGTGACCAGCGCGATCTCCTCCTCCAAGGCCTCTATGCTGTTCTCCGTTTCATCTATCTCGTTGTTTGCTTTGGAAATTTTTGCATCTATAGCCGCCATTTTTACATTGAGTTCACCCAGGTTCTCATTTATCTGTCTGCCTTCCTCCCTGATATCAGAGAGCTCGTCGGCCTTTTCATCCCGTGCTTCCTTTGTATCCTCAAGTTTTTCTTTGGTCTCTTTTTGCTGCTCCTGCAGATTAGATATATCCTCGGCGCTGACCTCATCGGTTTTTTTAGTCTTTTCTTCCTTAGAACTCTTATCCGATGGCTCAGTCCCCTCAGTTTTTGTGTCGGATGTCTTGGCATAGCTTATCCACCCCAAAAGGCCGGGATGTGATACCCCGGCTATTATCAGGCTTGATGCCAAAATGAGCGCTATTGCGCATTTTATCTTAGAAAAATGTCTCAAATCTCTACCTGCAGGAAGTTGACAGACCCTCGATGGCTACTGCCCCTCCTCTTACTATATCTATATGTGAAAAAGTGGTGCGCAAAAGTGCACAAAGCTCGTTGTTTCGTCGCTCCGTCAGGGTACTTTCCAAAAGAACCGCATCCTTGTCAATATCGATAACAGATATGTCGTAGGTCTGGGCTATGCGGAAAGCCTCTGCCTTTTCCTCCGGTGTAATGCGCTTTATCTTTGCAAAAAGGACCTCCTTCATGTGGATGGGAAGGTCGGTGAGATCCACCACCTTTATGACTTCCACCATTGTGTTAAGCTGTTTTTTTATCTGCTCAAAGGTCACGTCATCGGAGGTGACACCGATGGTCATCCTGGATATGTCCTCATGCTCAGTGGTACCCACCGTAAGACTGGAAAGATTGTAGCTCTTTCCGGAAAAGAGTCCCGATACCTTCGCCAGCACACCCACCTCATTTTCCACATAAAGTGCTATCCATCTGTTTTTTACTTTACCCATA
>CAMODS010000113.1 GCA_946611525.1 uncultured Lachnospiraceae bacterium
GAGTTCCTCGGTAGGCACGCCTGCCTGAAGAGCCGCATCCACTATACGCAGATGTCCGTTATCGTAAAGCTTCATCATCTCTCCGTTGAAACGGATCATGATAAAGTTGTTGCGCTGCTCATAGTAATTGAGGCAGATACCGATGGGCGTAACGATAAGGGAATCCTTTTTGATGTCATCCTGCAGGATATCCACATTGCCCATGACCTCCTCACCACGGAGAGCCACACGCTCCTTTATGATACCCAGCCTTTCGGAAAGAGTCTCGGTAAAGCCGTGGACCTTGCCGCCGCCTCCTACCACAAAGGTGGCTGCCACGGACTCGCCGCCGTTTAGCTCCTTTATTTTTTCTGCCACTTCGCCGACTATCTTTTCCATCACGGGATCCGTGATCTCCCATACCTCTTCGGCCTTTACGGTATGCTCAAGTCCCATGATGTCCGTAAATGTCACGTCACCGCCATCCACGGAATCCTTTTTGATCTTTTCCGCCATGGCAAAGTCCACCAGATAATGCTGGACCAAAACCTCGGTAAGCTCATCACCTGCATAGGGGATCATGCCGTAGGCTATGATGCTGCCCTCCTTGGTCAGGCAGATATCGGAGGTACCTGCTCCCACGTCCACAAGGGCGATATTTAACATCCTGAAGTTTTCAGGCACAGCCACATTGGTAGCTGCGATAGGCTCCAATGTCATATTTGCAACGGAAAGCCCTACCCGCTCAACCGCAGAATAGAGCCCGTCCACAACATCCTGGGGCAAAAACGTAACAATGATGATCTCCTCGATATGGGTAGCCCTGTGTCCCTCCAGATTGGAAAAAGGCTCATCATCCAAAAAGTACTTCATGACTGAATAGCCCACGCAGTAGAACTTGTACTTTTCATCTCCCTCGGAAAGCTCCTGCTGGGCCTGGTCTATACCCATAAGATCAAGGGTGTTGATGTCCTCACCGGAGACAACCGACTCCTCGGGAAAATCCATGGACACCCTGGTGGTGACAGTCCTAAGCACTCGACCTGCGGCTGCTATACAAACCTCGGTAAGTGAAAAGCCAACCATCTCTTCAAGCTTTTCCTTTACCTCTCCGATGGTTTTGGAAACCCTGCCGATATCGTGGATCTGACCGTCTATCATGGCACGGCTCTCATGCTCCACACTGTACATGGCAATGACATTGAATCGCTTGCCATCCTTGTAGCCTACGGTACCCACCACATTTCTGGTGCCTATATCCAGTCCGAAGACGTATTCTCTTTCATCACTCAGTTCTAACAATTCCTTACTCTCCTGTGGCTTGTCATCCCGGGAATCAGCCTCTCTCTTTTTAAAAGCCCCCTCTTTTAAAAGCTTGTTGGCCTGTGACAGCATGTCTGCCACATCCCCCTCATTTACTATCACCGCATCACAGCCGGCTTCAAACTCCTCGTCCGAAAGCTGTGATCTAAAGACCGATGCTATCCTGTCATCATCGTAGCCCCTGCTGTCCTTTAACCTCTCGCTCCTTTTGCTCTCCGAAGCCCTGACATACCAGAGCTCATCACATATATCACGGTATCCGCACTCAACCAAAAGGGCTGCTTCTATAAAAAAGAAATCCACATCCCCTGACTTGCGGACCTCGGCGATACGCTCCTCTATCTCCTCCCTCACCGCAGGGTGTACGATGGAGTTGAGCTTTTCAATCTTTTTTTCATCGCCAAAAACATACGCCGCCATATCCCGGGTGCGAACCATGCCAGCCTTGTTAAAAAGGTCCTCGGGGAATGCGTCCTGCAAAGCCTCATTTACATAGGTCCCCGGCTCCATCAGCTCTCTGGCCACATCATCGGCATATACTATATGGCAGCTGATATGATCTGAAAGGGTTTCAAGAAGGGTGCTCTTTCCTGCACCCACTCCCCCCGTAATACCAATAACCTTCATCTACTCACCTGAATCAACTATATCTTGTGGTCATGCCACAAGAATTGTACCACATAACAGTCCACTATACAATTATGTTTTCGAGGGCCGGAGGGCAATCCCCGGTCTTTTTATTTTACAGCTGACTGTATGTTTTCCACCAGTTTCCCATAGTCGTACATCACCGCTTCATGCTTCTTTTTAATGTACTCCTCATCACCGTCCCTGGCAGCCATCTCCAAAGCAGCAGCCTCCTCACTTAGGTTTTTCGCACCTATGGATTTTGAATTGCTCTTTAGGGCGTGGACTGTCACCATGTATCCCCTGAAATCTTTCTTTTCGTAAAAATCATCAAGGGTCTGCTGTCTCTCGTCATGGGAGTTTACATACTCTAAAAGCATGTCGAAATACAATCCTTCATCTCCTGCGCAATACCTTTTTGCCAGCTCTGTATCAAGTCCCATATTGCGTAGCGCCTTCATATCAAAGCCCCGCCCGGGCGGTATCTCCTCTTCACCTTCGGGAGCAAACTCCAGCACTTCATTATCCAGCTCACCCACAGCCGAAAACTCCGGCACCTCTTCATCCATCTCCCCTGCCGGTGCAAACTCCAGCACCTCTTCAGACAGATCCGGCTCAGCCTCCGAAGCCGGCTCATCTTTTTTGTAGGCATACTTCGGCAGGTGTGCTTTTAGCTTTTCCACCAGTTCCTTTATCTCAATGGGCTTTGACAGATAGTCACCAAAGCCCGCCTCAAAATAGGTCTCCCTGGCACCCACTACCGCATTTGCAGTAAGGGCCACCATGGTAGTCTCGTCGGGTATGAGGTTTTCCTTTTTTAGCTCCTCCATGGTCTCAATGCCATCAAGCCCCGGCATCATATGATCCAAAAACACCATATCATAGGTCTTTTTTCTCATGATCTCTATGGCTTCCTCACCGGAGTAGACCAGATCAGGCACTACATCACAGAGCTTAAGAAGGTTCTTTGCCACCTTTAAGTTCATCTCATTATCATCCACCACCAGTACCCTTGCACCGGGTGCGGATATCACATCGCTGTTGACACGCCTTTTGTGGCTTGCCTTTAGCCTCTTTTCATAGTCTCCTATAGGCGTGTCGTCCGCTATTTTCTGATCGATATTAAAGTAAAACTTTGAACCCTTGCCGTAGGTGCTTTCCACCTCAAGCCTGCTGCCCATCATTTTAAGCAGATTCTTTACAATAGAGATACCAAGTCCCGTGCCCTCTATATTGTGATTTTTCTTTTCATCAAGCCTCTCAAATGAAATAAAGAGCTTGTCCATATCCTCCTGTTTTATGCCCATGCCGGTATCCTCAACGGACACATAGATGTTCACATTGCCGGCATCTTTCTTGTTAACCTTCATGGTGAGCATTACCTTACCCTTTTTGGTGTACTTCACCGCATTGGTCAAAAGATTCATGATAACCTGAGAAAACCTGACATCATCACCTACCATGGTCTTGGGCAGAGTCTCATCAATGGACACTTCAAGGCGAAGTCCCTTTGCATCCGCTCTCTGACTGATGGAATTGACCAGATCATTTACCAGGGAAGCCGTGTCGTACCTTACAGGAATGATGTCCATCTTGCCATCTTCGATCTTTGAAAAATCAAGGATACTGTTTATCAAAGCAAGAAGCGTATTTCCGGCGGAATCGATGCTTTCGGCATAGTCCAAAACATCCTTATCCTTTGACTCCCGAAGTATCATCTCGTTCATACCCAAAACAGCATTAATGGGGGTCCTGATCTCATGGGACATCTGGGCTAAAAATCTGCTCTTTGCGAGACTTGCCACCTCAAACTTCTTGACGGCCTCCACCTCATCCGTCACATCCACAAACACACACATGTAGCAGAAGGGCTCATCGAAGCTGTCCTTTACGGCACTCATTCTCACGGAGTATGCCTTGTCATGGCTCTTTCCCCAGAGCCTCTTTGCAAATATACCGTTATCGGATGCTAAAAAGACCTCATCCACTGCAATCTCATCCATCTCAAAGAAGTCCTCAAGACCTTTGTTTAAGGCTATATCCGTGCCGTCCTTTACCATTGCTCCGGCATATCGGTTTACCAGGGCGATACTATGATCCATGTCAAAAATAATGACACCTGCATCCATAAAATTAAAGACACGATCCTTGATATTTCCCATTCTAAGATCAAAGGAATTGAGCTGGGTCGCACCATACCAAACGATGATACCGCACACTGCCGCACCTATACCGGAAGTGGATACTGCGGGCAGCCCGAATATAGGCATGATGGTGTCCGGACCGCTACTGAAAAGCAACGCAAAGTTGGCGATGAACATTATACGCAAAAAACGCTTTTGTCTCTTGTACTCCTTGTTCATCCCCCACCTGATGCCGAGGTAGAAAAGGGATAAAAACAATACCGCCATGTATATGGAATGAATGGTGCGGTTTGTGGATGCACCCTCGTTCCCGTACCAGGTGGTCCAGTTATTTAGCCGCACGAAATTATCCACTTTATTTAGGGCAAAGAAAGCATAGTCTATGATAGATATCAAAACGGCACCCTGCTTGAACCTGACGACCCAGTATTTTTTTACCCCGGAGATCTCAGATATCAAAAAGACCTCTGTAATAAGAAAACCGTCCACTCCCAGGATACCGATCTTTCTAAGGTTATAGCAGACCGATAAATCATCACAAAGCCCTATCAGACCGTAGCATAAACACCAAAGCGCCGCAAAAAAACCGTAAAAGAATATATAGTATTTTATATTTCCCGATGCTTCCTTATTTCTGATCAAGAAGCTGATACCGCATACCGCAGCCACGGTGCCGGTAATGAGTAAAATCACATTTATTATCCACATAATTTTCTACCAAATCTCTCCCTAAACTTATTCTACCCTTATGTCCGTAAGTGCAACCTGATCTCCCGACAACGCCACAAACACCTTTTGTTCGTCGTCTGTGATAGTGGTTAAATCCTCTATGGCTACCGCCACCGTACCTGCCGTATCAAAATACAAGGGAAGATGAAAAAGATCTATCAGATTACTTAAAATGAGGTTAAGGATCACACCCGCGGCGCATAACAAAATGGCCGCTAAATTGGGTCTTTTTTTGATCTTCTCCCCTATACCGGTGTTATCCATTAAAACCTCCGCGATTTGACGTACTAACAACACGTTATTGTACCACATTGTCTTCACAATATCAAAGAAAAGGAG
>CAMODS010000114.1 GCA_946611525.1 uncultured Lachnospiraceae bacterium
GCAGCTTTTGGTCAACGACATTTTTGCGGCAGCATGTCTTATCTTAGCTTACCTTATGGTAAAGCTCATGAGAAAGCAGGACAAGGAGATCTTGGCTGAGGTTAAAAAGAGGGCTGCGGAGTCTAAGGCGGAGACAGAGCGTATCCGCGAATCTGCGGAAAAGATAAAGGAACTTTTGGACAACGCGCACGTATCCGTGGATGACCTCTCCGAGGCCATTGACAAATCGGCCACTTCCAGCAGGCAGATTTCCGATTCCACCTCGTCCACGGCTGATTCCATCCAGACCCAGACAGAGATGGCTTCCAACATTACCGAGGCACTCAATACCGTGACTGATAACGTGAATGCCATGACCGGTGAGGGCGAGAGTGCCATGCACATCGTAAAAGAGGGCAACAGTACTGTGGCCAGCCTAAAGCAGCAGGCGGAGCTTGTGTCCTCCATAAATGGCGAGACCGCAGAGATGACTAAGCAGCTTCAGGAAAAGGCCGAGTCCATTCAGGAGGTTATCGGAACCATCCTTTCCATTTCGGCCCAGACCAACCTTTTGTCTCTGAATGCTTCCATCGAGGCGGCCAGGGCAGGCGAGGCCGGCAAGGGTTTTGCGGTTGTGGCTGACGAGATCCGCAATCTTTCGGACAATACCAAGCAGTCTGCTGAGCAGATCGGTGAGGTAATCGGTGAGCTGGTTGACAACATCAACAGCGCATCCCACAATATGGAGCGCACCGTAGAGGCTTCCGGAAAGCAAAACGAGCTTATCAATGAGACATCGGAGAAGTTTGATGCAATAGAGCAGAGCGTGGTAAATCTTACCAACTATGCAAACGAGGTTTCAAATTGTGTGGACAGATCCGTTGAGGCAAATAATCAGATCACGGACAGTATTTCCAATCTGTCAGCTACTTCTGAAGAGGTGGCAGCATCATCTGAAGCTTCCCTTGATATTTCGCAAAACTGTGTGGATATCATGGAGGATACCAGATCTACATTAAAAGAGATATTTAGCTTATCGGATAAATTATAAAAGATCCTACGCCTTGGGATGACAAAGCGGGCTGGCCGCTGTCATTTGAAGCGAAAAGAAAATCTATAAGTACGATGACCGGCGCTGTGCAAGGCGCCGGTTTTCTTCTGTAAAGCCCACAAGGATATCGTGGTTTGCCTCGGCCAGATAGTCCATGATACCATCGATATCAGACTTGGTGTTTTTCGGACAGCGGATGTACTGGTGCTTGCCGGCGCTTATGTGCAGCGTATAGGATATGGCAAAATGAATCCATAAAAATTTGTGAAGGGTGGAGTACTTATATATCCAGATGATCTGACTGATGGGTACCACGGCAACACCGTAGTCCGAGGTCTCGATGAAATAATGCTCTGTGATAAAAATATCCTCAGTGGCAAGCTGGGGCAGAGTGGAAAGCTCCTCCTCGGCCTGTGCTAAAATCTGTCTCGGCCGTCCAAAGACGGAAAGCCTCCTGATGGGAGGTGAGAGTATGGGAAATAGAATCCACAGGGTATAAAAGATTATGGACAGGACAGCAAAACCTATCCCGAATATTACAGCTGTGCGAAATACTATAGCAGGTATGCCATCAATATCCGGCTCTGAAAGCATGATCTCCGAGATCTCATTTTCTATTCCGGTTGAGGTCCAGGACAGATCACTTGCTAAGGCACTTAAGAGATCCTCTCTGGTGGCCTTGCTTTTCATAAGTCTGGCACGGAGGGTGATGTTCTCGATGGTGGGGACCCCGTCTTCACAGGTCTTTGGTGTCAAAAGTACGATAATGCACTCGTCACCTGTCATGGTGTAGTAGTAATATCCTATGGTGCCGGAGGCAAAGGTCTCGCGGTAACCCGTAAAGTACAGATTGTCAAAATCGGTGATCACATAAGGATCATGTGAGTGCTCCTCTATATACTCCGAGGGGGATACGTCCGTAAAGTCCACCTTCTCAGGGAATATCAGACTTTTAATAGGAAAAAGCACAAAGAGTACGATCAGTGCCATCAAAAAAATGATGGGAGAAAGCACCCTCTTGCTGTAGTACATTTTTATCTTTTTTTGTATATAATTCTTCTCGTTCATAACAGCTACAAGTATACCCATTTTTTTGAATATTATCAACGGACTTTCTTGTTAAATATGTGATGATATGTTACACTTTACTATGTATGTATTGAAAATTAAGACGGTTTTGTGCATTTTGCACATCCGTCGTTGGTGAGGAGGAACCAGATGAAAGATCTCAAACACTTGTATTACTTCGAGAAGCTCCTCGAGGATGCCTACAATGATCTTGTCCGTCAGGCAAAGGACGAGGGTAAGGTATGTGTAGGCAGTATGTGTGAATACACGCCGGAGCCGCTTCTCAATCTGCCGGGCACCTTTTCCGTCAGGATGCGTGCTCCCAGGACAGGCTCTATGGAGATGGCCACCTATTATCTTACCAGTCTTTTATGCGAGTATTCCAGGGCCCTTTTAGAGCGTGCCATGGAGGGAGGCTTCAATTTCCTTGACTGCCTCATCGCTCCGGACGGCTGCACCATGATCAACCGCTGTGCGGAAAACATGGAGCTTTTAAAGACCATGGGTGCCGGAAATGAGAAGTTTTTCCATGAGTACATGGAAGTTCCGTTAAAGGCTGATGACAATGGACTTAATCTATATAAAGTTCAGTGTACCAATCACATCTTAAAGCCCCTTAACGAGCGTTATGGTATCGATATTTCAGATGATGCCATAAGGCAGGCCATAGATGAGCACAACAAGGTTTGCAACCTCATCCGTGCCATCGGTGATTTCAGAAAAGAGGACAATCCCCGTATCACAGGATACGAGTTCCATATCATTACCTTAGCAACCTATGTTGTTCCCAAGTATCTTATCATTGACAAGCTTGAGGAGACACTTGAGGAGCTGAAATCCCGTGAGCCGGATACTAAGAATAAATACCGCTGCCGCGTGGTTTTGGTGGGATCCGAGATAGATGACGTTGACGTGGTGAAGCTTATTGAGGAAAGTGGTGCCTATGTTTGCGCCGACCGTTTCTGCTACGGTTCATTCCCAGGCCGCAATCCCATCGAAGTAAAGGATGGCGAGGATCCTCTGACAGCAGTCTGCCGCAATGTGATGTACGGCAGCCAGTGCGCACGTTATATGAATATGGAAAAAATGGTGGGCCGCCGCAGCCTGGTAAACGACCTTGCCAAGGAGTACAAGGCAGACGGCATCATCTATGAGCAGATGAAGTTCTGTGACCCCTGGGCCTATGAGCGCATGGTGGGCACACAGGTATTGCGTGAGGAGTACGGTTATCCGGTGCTTGCCATTGACCGTCCTTATGCAGTGGGCAGCTCCGGACAGATCCGCACCCGTGTGCAGGCATTTTGCGAGAGCGTTGAGATCAAGAAAATACAGGGAGGTGGTCACTGATGTCAAAGGAATTAGGAAGCGAACGTTTAGGAGACCTCTACAAACCCGGTGCAAAGGTGAGACGCCGCCGCGAGTGGCGCGGACTTCGGGATACCCTGTACGATTACAGCAGATGGCTTAACATCATGGGTATTTTGGCAAAGTTTATCATCGTGCCCAGAAACCTAAAGGCGATGTTCCGCTATCGCTGGATGGCCAATTATCTGGCAGTGCCCATGATGATCGACCGCCACACCGCGGGACTTCGCGGACCACAGCTTCGCATCTGCCATACCGAGTACGACCTTATCACCTATGATGTGGCGCAGCTTTTGTCCAATCTGTTCAAGGGTGACAGGCATCTCGGCAATGATAAAAAACTTTCCGACAAGACCGTCCTTATGGATGAAAATGAGATGACGGTTTTCATGATGGGCTTTCCAAACCTTAAGGGTCTCTCCCGTGAGACACCGGCGGTTTATGTATCGGTGCTTTTGAACCAGCATGCAGTGGAGCATTATATCGATGTGGCTCAGGAGTTTGGCCTGACACCGGATGTGTGCCCCATGCCGGAGGCAGAGGCGGGAGTGTCAATGGATGATGATTTCCCCGTTTTGGGCGCCTGCGCCATCCAGTGCAACACCACCTGCGATGGCTCTCTTATGGGAAATGGAGTTATCTCAAAGCGCCTTGAGTTAGAGGACGGGGTTCCCTGTTTCCAGCTGGCTGCTCCCATGCGTCATGAGGCTGACGATGTCCAGGAGTATGCAGCCCAGGAGATGAGAAACTGCATCAAGTTTATCGAGGAAAAGACCGGACATAAGTGGGACTGGGATCACTATTTTAAGTGCGCAAAGCAGGTCAATGAATCTACCCGTCACCGTCAGGAGTGGCTGGATATGTCAAAGACCGATTATCCTCAGGTTATCGGAGCAAACCTGGCACTTTATACAGAGACCAACTACATGGCTATCTGCGGACGTGTTCCCGCATTTTTGGATGCGGACCGCAAGATCACAAAGCTTGCCGAGGAGGCTTACCGCAAAAAGACCAAGGTCTGCAAGGAGTACCGCCACCGTGCCATCATCTGGGGCGTGCAGTCGCAGTACTATACGGAGTTTTTACCCTGGCTTCAAAACTGCTGGGGCATCCTGCCTCTGACGGATATGCTTTCCATGGTATCCACCCGCGTCCTTTCCGAGGACGACAAGGAGCAGGCATACTACGACATGGCATGGCTCAATTCCCACATGATCATGAGGAACCGTACCCACGGCGGTTACAAGGTGCTTTTGGATGATCTCTGGGAGTTTACCGAGGAGTTCAATGCAGATATGGTCATCCTTTGGGAGCACATGAGCTGCAAGGCCCTCACCGGTATGCACGGTCAGTTTGAGCAAAAGGCTCGTGAAAAGGGCATTCACCTCATCTGGGTTTCCCACGATCTGATGGATCCCCGTGTTATACCCCGCCAGGATATCCGTGATGATGTCAATCGCTATATGCGTACGGTCCTTCGCGAGGAGCCAGTAGATCCTTCGCTTGAAGTTCTGGATGACGTGCATTCATGGTAAGGTTACAGCTAAATTGTCGGATGCTTAAAGCTAAAGCATCCTCGGTTACATAAATCATATAAGGAGGAATTACAATAATGAAATACTACGGAGGATGTGACTCAGGAAGTACATACACAAAGTGTGTGATA
>CAMODS010000115.1 GCA_946611525.1 uncultured Lachnospiraceae bacterium
CAGAAGACGACGACGCCCGAAAATGACAGGGGATGGCCTGTCACAAAGATCTACAGTTCCATCCCCACATATGCAAATACGACATTTTCAAAAACGGGTTTTATCTCGTTTTCCATTTTTCTCACAAAGTCATCATCATGATCCGGAGCGTGGTGTGAGATCACCAGCTTCTTTACGCCTGCCGCAGCAGCGATCTCAGCTCCCTTTTGAGGCGTGGAATGTCCGTATCCCTTGAACTTAATGTACTCTTCCGGAGTGTAGGATCCGTCGTAGATCATGATATCCGCATCCTTTGCAAACTGAATCAGTCTCTCATCGCTTTCACCGTTATCATGCTCATAATCGGTGGCATAAACAATGGAGCTGCCTTCGTAGTCCAGACGGTATACCAAAGACTTGCCCGGATGAGAGCCCACGATATGTGTGACCCTGCAGCCATCAATATCCAGGCTGTCCGGCACAACATCAATGCTTACATCAGCGGGGTAATCCGTAAGCTCCAGGGGCCAGAAGGGCGGAGAAAAAATAGTCCTAAGCTTTTCAACCCAGGGTTCAAAGGGCACATAGATCGTAACCTTGTGATCCTTTAGCATCAGTCCGTCGTGGTAGGGCAGACCAATGATGTGATCTAAGTGCATGTGGGTGATGAGCACTATCTCATCGGTACCCTGAGAACTGTAATCCCCGGTCTTTGGATCCACCATGCCGCTGCCTCCGTCCAGGAATATACGGTTTTTCCCAAAGTTTACCACGTAGCAGCTGGTGCCGCCTCCATAGATGTCAAATCCCTTTCCGGATACCGAAACAGAGCCTCTGGCTCCAAAACAAGTAAGCTGTAATTTTCCCATATTATCTCCTATCCTTCGCTGCGCTACAACGGAAATCCTCGACACTCCCGGAGTGTCATCATCCCTCTATTTTTTCCAGGCTTCGGATTCATAAAACATATCCAAAAGCTTTTTATCAAGCTTGCCCTCACCCTCCATCTCACGAAGAATGGAAAATGCCTTCTCTGTAGGCATGGGTGGCTTGTAGGGACGATCCTCAGCCGTCAATGCATCATATATATCCAAAATGGTAATAAGCCTGGTCTCCATGGGCAGCTCATCCCCCTTCTTGTGATGAGGGTAGCCTGTGCCGTTTATAAACTCATGATGACCTGAAGCCCACTCGGGAACATGCTCGTAGAGTCCCTTAAAGATCATCTCCGACAGCATGGACTCCGTGTACTCCACATGAGTCTCAATGATATGCCTCTCCTCTGCGGTAAGAGTGCCCTTTCTCACCGAAAGTGATACCACCTCGTCCTCTGTTAAAAGAGGCACCCTGTCTCCCTCGGATGTCAGGCACTGAAGCTTTGAAATAGCCTGAACCTTTTCAAGCTTTTCGTCAGGCAAAAAGCCCGCCTTATTTATATCCATGATAAAGTCCCTGGCATCGGTAAGCTCTGCTATGGCCTCATCCGCTCCGTTCTCACCGGAAAGTCCCCTTATCTTTTCACAAAGAATGGCAACCTCTATGCGGTGCATCACCTCAGGCAGCTTATCACCCAGCCTGGACTCCTTGTCCATAACCTCCAGGGGGATCACCAGCTTTCCAAGATCATGAAGCCATATACTCATCAAAAGGGGATCCCACTCATCCTCGGGGAAAAGCTCCGGATCCTTTTCGGCTGCGTATTTTAAAAACTTCTCTCCATAGGAGACCATGCTCTTGGTGTGGTTGGCATTGTAGGGGGACCTGGTATCAACCGCATCGATCATAACCCGTACAAAGGAATGCAAGATATCCAAAACTTCCTTTGCCAGCATCCGGTTGTGAAGTGACACCGAAGCCAGTGACGTCATGGCAGATATCATCCGCTCAAACTCCCTGGCAAAAGGGATCACCTCGCCGTCACTTCCGGTTGCATTGATAAGCTGCAGTACTCCAATGACATTTTCATGATCATCTATCATGGGAACCACAAGCATGGATCTGGTCCGGTAGTCATTAAGTGAATCATACTTTTTGGCTCCGGTAAAGTCGTACTCCTTTGAGTCGTAGATATCCGGCAGGTTTATAAGCTTTTTATCGATGGCCGCACAGGCACAGACCGATGAACGATTGAGCTGTACCGGAGGCAGGGAAACATCCCCGTCAAGCTTTGACATATGCACGCCCTTTGATCTGGTGTAGAGACTCTCAAACTCCAGACAGTCATCGGACTTTACATATACGGTACCTCCGTCACAATGGGTCAGATCCATGGACTCCGTCAGTATCATGTCAAAAAGGACGTCCAGCTGACGCTCCGTGGTAAAGGCTAGTGCCAGATCCAAAAAACGTTCTATAGAATACTCATCTGCTACGCTCATAATAAAACTCCATAAATTCCTCTATTGGCATGGGCTTTGCAAAATAAAAGCCCTGGAAATTGGTGACCGGAAAATGTATCCTGATAAACTCTGCCATCTCCTCAGACTCGATGCCCTCCACACATACCTTTTTGCCAAGCTCAATGGAGCAGCTGGTAATGGCCCGAAGCAGGCTTTGTTTTGGCATATCAGTCTCGATATTATCCACAAATGACTTGTCGATCTTGATCTGGTCCACAGGAATCTCCATCAAAAGATTGAGTGCAGAATAGCCGGTACCGAAATCATCGAGAGCCGTCTGCATACCATAGGTCTTGAAGTGGATCATCACATTTCTCAGCGCCTCGGGGTCCAAAAGCTTGCATCTTTCCGTAAGCTCAAGCTTGATATTCTCAACAGGGAAGTCCTCCTCCTTTAGGATCTGCATCATCATCTCCTTAAACTCGGGACGCTGAAGCTGTGGGTATGCCAGGTTGATATTGATGGTGAAATCCGGTTGTATCTCAAGCAAAGGCTTGGTATCCCGGATGGCCTTGTGGATGATCCAGTTGCCCAGCTCATAATAGATGGGATCCTGCTCAAGCCAGGGAATGAACTCGCCCGGCGGAACTACCTTGCCACTTTTCATCTGCCACCGCACCAAAGCCTCCATGCCTGTGATATTCTCCGAATGAGCATCCACTATGGGCTGGTAATGAAGTAAAAAGCCCCGGCAATCCTCAGCGATGCAGTTTCTTATCTCAGATAAAAGCTTCAGATGTCTTTCATTGCCCTCTATGTAATCCTCATCCACTATCACCAGATTCTGGGCATTTTCAGCCTTTGCTTTTTGCAAAACAAAAAGTGCGCTGTTGTAGACTGAATTGGGATCCACGGAAAATTCATTAACTGTCATCACTGCAGCGCATATATCCACGGTAAGGTGGTTTCCATCCACTACCAGGTTATTTTCAAAATGTGATCTGATGGAGTTGAAATTGTTTTCGAGATCCGAAAGCTTTCTTATCTCCTTATCCACCAGATATACGAACTTGGTGCCCTCCACTCTAAAGAGCGTACCAAGGCTGGTAAAGGTAAGGGCATAATCTGACATGCTTTTAAGGACTGAATTTCCGAATCTGTAACCGTAGGCCGAGTTTATATCGAAGAAATTCCTGACTCCCACCATAACCAGATAAAAAGGCTTTTCATTTATCATGTAGTTATGCATGGTGGACATAAGATGGGAACGGCTGTAAAGTCCGGTGACGGGATCCACGTTGTTGCTCATCTCATGGTTTATCAAAGTGCCCGCAAAAAAAACAGGGTTTTTGGACTCGTCCCTAATCACCTCACCCCTCCCGGAGCAGGTGACATAGCGTCCCTCCCTGTTTTTGGCTCTAAAATAAAGATCAAACTCCGTAATGCGACCATCAACGGCGTCTTTGAACTCCTTGAAATACGCATCACGATCCTGCGGGGCTATAAGCTCGCCCCATAACTCACCTGCATTTTCCATAATAGAACCCGGCAGGCCGAAATAATCCACCGCCTCCTCTGACAGATAAGAGCAGCCGGTCTCAACATTGGTCAGAAAAATGTATTTACCATATTCATCATCGGAAAACAGCTCAAGGATATGAGGAAAAAATTTGACGACCTTGTCATGCTGCATCCTGTCATCTTTAAATGCTTCTAAAGATTTCTTGTCCATAACGCCCCCAAATAAACCTGCATCATGCAGTAAATATCATCCTGATCAAAACGAAGGATCCTTATCAAAGAATCCTTTATACTCAGAATGACATTGCAATACAAACTTAAAATCATAAACAGTATAACCTATTTACTGATAATTATAAAGGAAAAAATCGGGCAGCTTGCAGGCTGCCCGTCAGATTCATCACTGGTTTCTTTCTTATTTTTGTCCGTAATATGCATTGGGACCGTGCTTTCTCATGAAATGCTTGTCCTGCATGGACTGGGGTGTGGTGTTGTCACCGTTGGGGTTTAGGATCTCCGTCATAAGGTTCATCTTGGAGATCTCCTCCAAAACAACTGCGTTGTAAACTGCATTGGCGGCGTCCTTGCCCCAGGTGAAGGGACCGTGGTTTTTGCACAGCACTCCCGGTACATGCATGGGATCGATGCCTCTCTCTTTGAAGGTCTCTATGATGGTGATACCGGTGTTCTTTTCATAAGCCTCCTCGATCTCCTCAGGTGTCAGGTTTCTGGCACAGGGGATGGGACCGTAAAAATAGTCTGCGTGAGTGGTGCCGTAGCAGGGAACATCCCTTCCTGCCTGGGCCCAGGCTGTAGCATGGGGTGAATGTGTGTGGACGATGCCGCCTACCTTTTCAAATGCCTTGTAAAGCTCCAGATGTGTAGGCGTATCCGATGAGGGATTCATGTCGCCCTCTACCTTATTCCCCTCCAGATCCATGACCACCATGTCCTCAGGGCGAAGCTTTTCGTAGTCAACGCCGCTGGGCTTTATTACAAAAAGACCCTTTTGCCTGTCTATGCCGCTGACGTTGCCCCAGGTGTAGGTGACGAGGCCGCGCGCCGGCAGCTCCATATTCGCTTCATAAACTGCTTTTTTTAATTCTTCTAACATCCTATTCTCCTTTTAAAGTTCTCAGATGAGTAGGGATTCTTCGGGCTATGCCCTCAGAATGACAAGAAATATGCCGTGTCATTCTGAGCGAAGCGAAGAATCTCTTTTAGTAGTTCTCAGTTGCGGAGCGCTCTACGGATACAGCAGCGGCGTAGTCCTTGAG
>CAMODS010000116.1 GCA_946611525.1 uncultured Lachnospiraceae bacterium
AGTTCCCCTATGCCATCCGTGCTGTATCCGAGACCTTTGAGTCAAACGGATCCACATCCATGGCTTCCACCTGTGCATCCTGTATGTCACTTATGGCAGCAGGTGTCCCCATCAAAAAGATGGTAGCAGG
This sequence comes from uncultured Lachnospiraceae bacterium, assembly GCA_946611525.1. GTDB lineage: Bacteria > Bacillota > Clostridia > Lachnospirales > Lachnospiraceae > JAILEN01. The sequence continues at coordinate 131 of CAMODS010000116.1, forward strand.
TATCTCCTGCGGACTGGTTACAGGCGATACAGATGATGATTATCTGGTACTTACCGATATCCAGGGCCTTGAGGATTTCTTCGGCGATATGGACTTCAAGGTTACCGGTACAAAGGACGGTATCACAGCCATCCAGATGGATATCAAGATCCACGGACTTACACGTCCCATCGTTGAGGAGGCTATCCGCCGCACCCGTGAGGCTCGTTTCTTTATCATGGACGAGTGCATGTCAAAGGCAATCGCTGAGCCCCGCAAGGAGGTTGGCCAGTACGCACCCAAGATCATCCAGATGTCCATCGATCCTCAAAAGATCGGTGATGTGGTTGGTCAGAGAGGAAAGACCATCAACGAGATCATCGACCGCACAGGCGTCAAGATCGACATCAGTGAAGAGGGTAACGTATCCATCTGCGGTACCGACCGTGAGAAGATGGATGAGGCTAAAAAGATGGTCGAGATCATCGTTACTGATTTTGAAAAGGGACAGCACTTTACAGGTAAGGTTGTTTCCATCAAGGAGTTCGGTGCATTCATCGAGTTCGCTCCCGGCAAGGAGGGCATGGTACACATCTCAAAGATCGCTAACGAGCGTATCGATCATGTAGAGGATGTACTTACACTTGGTGATACTGTAAATGTTGTTTGCCTCGGCAAGGACAAGATGGGACGCATCAGCTTCTCCATCAAGGATGCATAATGGAAAAAGATCTTTTTAAAAGAATCGACGAAAACTATAATAAAATGAGCAAGGGCCAGAAGGCCCTTGCTTGCTATTTAAAAAAATCTCTGGACAAGGCCGTGGGCAAAAAGGCAAAGAATCTGGCAGAGGATGCCGGAGTCAGCGAGCCTACTGTGGTGCGCTTTGCCACCTTTATGGGCTATGAGGGCTATAGACAGCTTTCCGAGGCCATAGAGGAGATGGCGCTGAATCAGATGAACTCCGTTGAGAGGCTTTTTATGACAGCCGAGAGGCTAAGCCGTGAGGATGTACTGACTCAGACTCTAAACTCTGATATCGAAAAGATCAGACAGACTCTCGGTACCATAGACCAGGAGGTCTTTGACGGAGCGGTGGACGCCATATGCCGTGCCAGAAAGATCTATATAGCAGGTATCAGGAGCTCTGCGCCCCTTGCCAGCTTTTTATATTCATATCTAAACCTCATGTGCGAAGAGGTGATCCTTTTGGGCTCCGGAGCTGCAGGTGAGATGTATGAGCAGATGATCCACATCGACCTTCGGGATGTGATGATAGCAATGAGCTTTCCCAGGTATTCCATGGGCACCATCAGGGCTGTGGATTTTGCACGCCGTGAGAGGGCGAGAGTCATAGCCATCACCGACAGCGAAAAGGCTCCCATATCCTCCCAGGCGGATTTTTGTCTTGTGGCCAAAAGCGATATGGCCTCCATAGTGGATTCCCTGGTGGCACCTCTTTCAGTCATAAATGCACTCATCGTGGCTGTCTCCATGCAAAAGAAGGATGCAGTATCCGACAACATGAAAAAGCTTGAAGGCTTCTACAACAAATACGATTTTTATGATTAAGATCCTTCGTATGCCCCTTCGAATATGGCGTGTGGCCTGAAGATTCTTTACATATACCCCCCAAAGACTTATAATTAACTATGTATGTGAAGCTTCGCTTATGGGGAGATCGTATGGAGACGGATAGTGTAAAAAAAGGAGGTTTATTCTCTTATATAGCCACCTTTGCTCTTTCCTTCGGATGTATCATCGGATGGGGATCTTTTATTCTGCCGGGCACCCGGATCTTTATAGGCTTTGAGGCAGTCTCACATGTGGCTGTGGAGGCCAGGATCTCCTTAAAGCATATTTTTTTAATTTCAAGTATTGCCATCATCATAGCAGCTCTTTTTATTTACATGATAATCATGATCACAAAGCCGGAGATGAACTCATTAAAAATGCGTCAGCTATTATTTATGTACATCAACAAGCAGTGGCTTAAGAATAACAGGTAACGGTGGTATCAGAGAGAGGGGGAGGAAAATGTCAGAATCAAGTGCAGAAGTTCAGGTGAAAAAGAAGTCAGAAAAGGAAAGGTTTTTGGAGGGATATACTCCTGTGGCGAGTCATGCGTTGAGATACACGGAGGAGCAGCTTCATGATTATGTGCATGATTTCATTTCCGATTATGACATGAGACAGTCTCAACAGTACCACTCTGTCAGACGCTCATATGAAGAGGTGGCTTACAGGGTGGTTCCTGATGTAAAGACAGAGTTGGCTGATGTTAAGGAACCTGAGATGGGATACAAGGCCAGACGCAACAAGAAAAAGGCCAAGGAAAAATCAAAAAAGCTGGCAAAGGAGCACAATAAGGATGCCAATAGATATAGTGATTACAGTGACTATACGGCCTATATCCTTCAGTGCGACAGGGAGCATTTTGTCGAGAGAAAAGGTAAGGATGAAAATGATATATATCCTACAGATGAAGCGCGTCAGGCACTTTGGGACGAGATAATGTCAAAGAAGTATTCGCCTGCTATGTTTGACGAGAAGTATTTCGGCGAGAACTATGAGTTTATACAAAAGGAAATGGATAAACTCAACGATTTTATAAACCTTGTAGATGACAATGCTTACGGAGAGCTTGATGCTATGTCAGAGGGCCGCGTGGATATGATAAGAACCATCTACGATAAGATGACGTACTGCTTTGGGCTTGCCCTTGAGGTGCATCATCTGCGTCGTGATTATGGCATGGATCATGATGTGGATGAGAAGGATGGTTCTACGGATCTGTCCAAAACCCGTTTAGAGAGTGCCCAGGCTGATCTGGCGGATTATCTGGAACACTATGACAAGAGCCTGTCCGAGATGTTTGAAAAGAGCATAGATGAGGATATGAATCTAATCTATAAGGTTCAAAAGCAGGAAGCTTACGGAAAAAACCATGACAGAAATAAACGCTACAATGATGAAGGTATCTCCGGAGATTTCTTAGATGAAAACCGGTATAGAACACAAAAAAGACTTTTGGATCTTTTGGATGATCCTGAGTATGCCAAGAATGTGGAAGATTTCAGAGCGCCGGTGGACAAGATGCTAAGAGCAATATTGAATGGACAGAGGATGGGCGACGATCTGGAGCGAAAGGTGGCGGCATACAGTAAGGCTTTGGATGAGTTCTTTGAGAAGAACGGTAAGGATGTCCGGGGGTATGATACATACCAGGGCGATGCCCGTCTTTACTACACAGTACTTAAAAAGAAGCTCGCTGAGACCGAAAATACACGCAGGATGTATGACGCCTATACGGCAATGCTGGATGATACGGTAAGCACTCTGATGAGAAAGGGCAAGGAGGCTTTCAGGGATGTTGAATATCTGACCGATGCTCAGGTGGCTGTGTTGAAAAGATACCAGGTGGATATTGAGCAGATTTCAAAGAAGGTTGGTGAGGATTCGGCGAAGTACTATGCCGATACGGCTGAGAAAGGTCTTTTGATCTACACAGATGCCATTAAGAGACGCTATGAAAGAGAACCTGCTGACAGCAGACTTAAAAAGATGTTCCCTACGGTGGATGATATGATCCAAAGGATGACAATGGGCACGGCAGAAAAAGATGCATTATGCATGAAAGAGGGGGACGAAGCACACAATGACAATATCGTAAGCATCCGTATCGATTATCTTTTGATGAAGGATGCTGACATCCGTGCACAGGATCCGGATGCCACACCCGAACAGAAGTCAGAGGCTGAAAAACAGAGGAAGGGGTATCTGTCTGAAATCGCCGAAAAGGTTCAGCCCATGTTTGAACAGAAGTATAAAAAGATCATAGACTTTTGTGACCAAAACGCCGGGAAGCTGTATGATGCCTCTGATTCAGAGTTGGCCGGTATGCTGCCTGAGATAACGGAGCTTATGGGAGATGTCTCCCTGATACAGGAGATGTGCAGATTGGAGACGGAGCCTGATTATGACCTGCAGGCAGCGTTTATGCACTGTCCGACCGAGTCGCTTAGGCAGGAGTCATATTCACAGTACAAAGAAGAAATGTCCCGTTATGAGGCTGACAAGATCATGTTTAGAGCAAAAAAGGATTTCTTATTTGCATTGTGGGAAAAGGCCAGATTTGCAGCCGTTACCCATAAGGGTGCACAGAGTATGACTGATCCTACAGCAGTGCTGACAACCGCTGAACGCAGCAGACTGCTTCGTGAAGGAGATGATCCAAAAGAAATGGTGAGAAAGTTTGCCATAGGCAAGGTTCAGGTCGCCGATCAGGCTATGGCTTATAACTATAGCGGAGGCCAAAAAAAGTTTGTTGCAAGATACGGTGAAGACGAATGGATCAATACGGATGATTATACCATGGTGGAGCTGCTCAGAGGCAACGCAGTACTCAAATTCTGATAGAAAGGCGGGTGAAAAAGATGACTATACTTACAGATTTAGGTTCTGAAAATATAAGCTATTATGCCCCCATGTTTCCAAAGGGCATATTGGACGAGATCGCATCTGATGAACATATGCTGATGTTTGGGATAGAGTATGGTGGTGTTGCCTGCGGCGTCGTGGCCGTAAGAGCTCTGCGCCCGGAGGCTTCGATCCTGTGGTACTATGTAGATCCTGACTACAGAGGCTTTGGAGTGGGGCGTGAGGCATTTTTTGAACTTTGCAGGATGATGTATTACAGATATTCCATGGACAGTGTTTCCATGGAGCTTTCTTCCGAGTCTGATCCGAAGCTTAAGCGGATGTTCATGAGCTTTGAAGGCGCATACACTGAGACTCTTCCGGAGTGCAGATTCATCACTACAGTTGGATGGCTTCGCTCTTCAGAGAGGCTTATAAAGGCAGCGGGAGAAAAGAACAAGTTAAAGAGCGTTCCTTTGTCTTCAGTTTCCGACTATGAG
>CAMODS010000117.1 GCA_946611525.1 uncultured Lachnospiraceae bacterium
ATGTTACAGGCATCACATGGGATCGTTGGCTTGAGATCGGCCGTGACGTTAAGGAGAAGACCGGCAAGTATCTTGTATCCATGGACCACAACGGAGATGACCTCCCCTACATGATGATGCAGGCTGAGGGTCAGTCCCAGTGGAAGGATGGCAAGCCCAACATCGCAGGCAATGACACATACAAGCAGATCATCAACGTTATCGTTACAGGCGCTCAGGACGGCGTGATCTATCTCTGCAATGACTGGACAGAGTACACAGATACATCCATCATCGGCGACCAGGTAGCAGGCGTATTCAACGGTAACTGGATCATTCCTACCATCGAGCAGAACGAAGGCGCTTCAGGAAAGTGGGAGATCACTTCTGTTCCTACACTTACAGGTGCTGAGGGTTATGCAGCAAACGGTGGTTCTTCACTCTACGTAACAGGCAACTGCGAGAAGGCTGACCTTGCAAAGCAGTTCCTGGCTTACACATTCGGCGGCGGAGACGGCGCTATGGCTACATACGATGATGCTCTTCGTAACGGCGGTGTTATTACCACATGTGTATCAGCTTCCAAGTCTGATGTATATCAGGAGGGTGTAGCTTTCTTCAATGACCAGGCTATCTACTCAAAGGTAGTTGATATGGGTACACACGTACCTACCATCGAGCAGAACGATTATCACTATGACATGCGTGAGCTTGTTGGTAACGCTATCACAAACGTTATAAACGGCGCTGATATCGATGAAGAGCTTGAGAACGCACAGAGCGAGCTTGAGTTCAGAATGGAAGAGTAATCGCAAGTTTCCAAAATGGAGCTTTGACTCAACCCGGGGATCGGAGTATTCCGGTCCCCTTTTTTAAAAAGATTTTATGAACCGTAAGGGGGGATTAGATGAACAAGAAATCCGGAGTTACGAGAAAGCAGGAAGTATGGGGCTGGCTGTTTTTGGCACCTGCCACTATACTCATCTTCATCATGAGCTTCTGGCCTATGGTTCAGGCCTTTATCATGTCTCTTAAAAAAGGCCCCGCAGCCAACATGGTATGGCAGGAGCCTATCTTTAGAAACTACACACGAATATTACAGGATAAGACATTTTTAACATCCATGGGAAATACCTTCCTTTACCTTATCGTAGAGGTTCCCATCATGTTGATCTTAGCTATCCTTTTGGCACAGATATTAAACAACAGGGACTTAAAATTCAGGGGAGGCTTCAGGACCATGGTATTCATGCCCTGTGCTGTTTCCCTCGTATCCTACGCCCTGATCTTCAAGTCACTTTTTGCAACACAGGGACTGATAAACTCAGCTCTTATGCATTTGCATATCATAAGCGACAATATAAACTGGCTTGGTCAGACAGGTACCGCACGTGCCGTGATCATCATGGGTCTGATCTGGCGCTGGACCGGCTACAACATGGTATTTTACCTTGCTGGCCTCCAGAACATCGAATACTCGGTATATGAGGCGGCCAAGATCGATGGAGCAAACGGATGGAAGACCTTCTGGGAGATCACCGTTCCCCTTTTGCGTCCCGTTATCGTTATGACATTTATCATGTCTATAAACGGTACGCTGCAGCTCTTCGATGAGTCAGTCAACCTGACAAACGGCGGACCTTCAAATACCACCATTACAATGTCACATTATATTTGGAACCAGTCACTGGGTGTAGGCGTTGCGAAGTTCGGCTACGCATCAGCCATGGCCTTTGTAGTATTTATCATGGTAGGCATACTTGCCTTTATCAATCTGAAAGTAGGTGATACACGTGACTGAGAAAAGAGAAATGAACAAGTCCGCAATACAGCGGAGACTGATACCCAGCTACATTTTTTTGATCATCGTATGCTTTATCTCGGTATTCCCCATTTACTGGATGATCACCGCCGCCACCAATACCACCTATGACGTATCACAGGGACGTATCTGGTTCGGTACCCATGCACTTGAAAACTACAAGGTGCTTTTGGAGAGAGCAGATGCCACCCTTAACTACACAGGCGGCAAAGGTCTCTGGAAGATCATGGGCAACTCATTTTTATACGCAGGTGTCCAGACCGTACTTTGTATCTTTATCTGCTCACTGGCAGGCTTTGGCTTTGAGCTTTATCATGACAGCAAAAAGGACAGGCTCTTCGGAGTGCTGCTTCTCGCCATGATGATCCCCGGTGTGGCTACACTGATCCCCTTATTTAGGATGATCTCATCTCTTAAGCTTTTAAACACAGTTTATGCTTTCATCCTGCCGGCGATCTCCACACCCTTTATGATCATGATGTTCAGACAGAATTCTCGTAACTTCCCGCCTGATATCATGGAGGCTGCCAGACTTGACGGACTTTCAGAGATCGCTATTTTCTTTAGGATGTACATGCCCGTTATGAAGTCCACCTATGCGGCAGCTGCCGTTATCACCTTCATGAATGCCTGGAATGCATACATGTGGCCCCGCGCCGTTATGGCAGACAACAGGGCCGCCACCATGCAGATGATGATCGCAAACTTAGCAGGCGGATACACCGTTGACTATGGTGTACTTATGATGGGAGTTTTATTCTGCTCCATCCCCACCATGGTGATCTTCTTCGTGCTCCAGAAGCAGTTCGCAGAAGGTATCACGGGATCTGTAAAATAATAGGAGGAAATGTATGAAATTCGATCCTAAGATCGTTGAAGACATAAAAACATACGAGCAAAACCGCCTGCCTGCCCACAGTGACCACAGATACTTCACCTGTGTGGAAGAGGCAGAGGCAGGTGGACATGAGTTCACCCATACATTAAACGGGACCTGGAAGTTCTATTATGCAAAAAACATCTCCATGATCCCAGAGGGCTTTTTTGAAGAGACCTATGATGCAACGGTATGGGATGATATAAAGGTCCCGGCCCACATCCAGATGGAAGGCTGGGGCAACCCCGCCTATGTCAACACCCAGTATCCCTGGGATGGCTTAGAGGAGTTAGAGGCAGGAGAGGTGCCAAAGCGCATCAATCCCGTGGGCTGTTACGTAAAGTATTTTTCCGTGCCCGATCGTTTCGGTGACGGGCCGGTATGTATCTCATTTCAGGGTGTGGAGTCAGCCTTTGCACTTTGGATAAACGGCAAATATATAGGCTATGCCGAGGATGCTTTTACACCATCCGAATTCGATATCACCGATGCCATAAAGCGCGGTGAGGAAAACAGGATAGCGGTAGCTGTGTTCAGATACACCTCATCTTCATGGTGTGATGACCAGGACTTCTTTAGATTTTCGGGAATATTCAGGGATGTTTACATCTACACCTATCCCGCACTCCATGTCAGGGATCTTAAAGTGGAGACTCTTTTGGATGACAGCTACAAGGATGCAAAGCTTCGTCTTTCCTTTGATGTTATCGCGAAAAAAGGCGTGACCGGAAAGGTGTCAGTGACTCTTACCGACAAAGAGGGAGAAGAGGTGGCCGCCGGCCTTGAAAAGATCGGAGCCGGCAGTGCAGTGCTTACACTGGATGTAAAAGATCCGCTTAAGTGGAGCGCCGAGCAGCCCAATCTTTACGACGTAAACATAAGTGTCTGTGATGAGAACTCCGACGTAGTGGAGTACATCTCAGAGCCGGTGGGCTTCAGACGTTTTGAGATGATCGACAACCTAATGTGTATAAACGGAAAGCGCATTGTTTTCTTTGGTGTGGATCGTCACGAGTTTTCCGCAAAAAGCGGAAGAGTTGTTTCCGACGAGGATATCCTTACGGACATCGTCACCATGAAGCAGAACAACATCAATGCCATCCGTACCAGCCACTATCCCAACAGGACCATGCTCTATCGTCTCTGCGACACCTACGGCATCTACCTTATCGACGAGACCAACTTTGAGTGTCACGGTTACTGGGACAGTATCGGAAGGGAGTTTCATACCATTGAGCAGTCGGTACCCGGAGACAGGGAAGACTTTTTGCCTCTTATGATAGACCGTGCCAGATCCATGTATGAGAGGGATAAAAACCATGCTTCGGTTCTTATCTGGTCCTTGGGCAACGAGAGCTTTGGCGGGACCATGCTTTTAAAAATGCATGACGAGATCAAAAAATGGGATCCTTCCAGGCTGGTTCACTACGAGGGTGTATTCTGGGATCCCAGATATCCCGAGACTACGGATATGATCTCTACCATGTACAGACCTGTTGAGGAGATCGCTGAGGTATTAAAAAAGGACAGGAGCAAACCCTATATTTCCTGCGAGTATTCACATGCCATGGGCAATTCCTGTGGAGCCATATATAAGTATACAAAGCTTACAGAAGAGGAGCCTCTCTATCAGGGCGGCTTTATCTGGGACTACATAGACCAGGCCATAGTGACCCACGATCGTCACGGCAATGAGTATTTGGGCTATGGCGGTGATTTTGGGGACAGACCCAATGACGGCAGCTTTTCCGGAAACGGTATAGTTTACGGTGATGACCGTACCGAAAGTCCCAAGATGCAGGAAGTGAAGTTTGCTTATCAGCCCATCAAGGTTGAGTTTTCCGGTGATGATATAGTGATCACCAACAAGCATCTTTTCACATCCACGGATGAGTACCAGTGCCTTATGACCTTAGAATGCGAGGGTGAGCTTATTGAAGCTGCCGAGGGTACCATCGAGGTGGAGCCTCTCAGCAAAAAGAGCATGCCTATTCCCTTTGACCTGCCGGATGATGACAGTGGGGAGTATGTGCTTACGGTTTCCTTTAACCTGGCAAATGACACTCTTTGGGCTGATGCGGGACATGAAGTGGCCTATGGCCAGCGTGTCATTGGAAGCATGAAGCCCATCGAGCATAAAAAGAGAAAAATGGAGGTCATCCACGGCTGGTGCAATACAGGCATAAGGGGCGAGAAGTTTGAGATTCTGTTTTCAAATCTTCAGGCAGGCCCTGTGTCATATAAATTTGGCGGCAGGGAGATGATAAAGCTTCCTCCCAGACCCAATTTCTGGAGACCAATGACTGAAAATGATA
>CAMODS010000118.1 GCA_946611525.1 uncultured Lachnospiraceae bacterium
CTTATCTGAAGGAACTGGGCGTAAACTGCGTGGAGTTGATGCCTATCTTTGAGTTTGACGAGCTTGAAAACACAAGAGAGGTGGATGGTCACCGGCTCTACAACTACTGGGGCTATTCCACGGTGGACTTTTTTGCTCCCAAGTCGGGCTACGCCAGGTCTGCACCCTACGGCATGCAATCGGATGAGCTTAAAAATATGGTGGAGGATCTGCATAAAAACGGTATTGAGGTCATACTTGACGTAGTGTTCAATCACACCGCAGAGGGCAATGAAGACGGGCCTTATATTTCATATCGCGGCATAGATAACCGCACCTATTATCTGCTCACTCCAGAGGGATACTATTACAATTTCAGCGGCTGCGGCAATACCATGAACTGCAATAACGCAGTGGTGAGAAACATGATCCTGGACTGCCTGCGCTACTGGGTGGCATCCTATCACATAGATGGGTTTCGCTTCGATCTGGCGTCCATCCTCACCCGTGATGAAAACGGTGCGCCGATGATGACTCCTCCGCTTTTGGAGACTTTGGCCAGAGATCCGGTGCTTGGAAACTGCAAGCTTATTGCCGAGGCCTGGGATGCGGGCGGCCTGTATCAGGTGGGAACCTTCCCGTCGTGGAACCGCTGGTCTGAGTGGAACGGAAAATACCGCGACTGCCTGAGACGTTTTATAAAGGGAGAGGGCAGTGCGGCACCGGAGCTTTTCACCAGGATTGCCGGCTCAGACGATATGTATGGCGGCAGGAGCCCTTCCGTTTCCATAAACTTTGTTACCTGTCATGACGGCTTCACCCTTTATGATCTGGTGTCCTACAATGACAAGCACAATGAAAAAAACGGAGAGGACAACCGGGATGGCTGCAACGACAACCATAGCTGGAACTGCGGTGCCGAGGGTGACACCGATGATCCTGACATCATAGACCTCCGCAGACGTCAGATGAAAAATATGTTTACCATCCTTTTGACCAGCCGTGGCGTGCCCATGATCCTGTCGGGAGATGAGTTTGCCAACACCCAGTTCGGTAACAACAACGCCTATTGCCAGGACAATGAGATCTCGTGGCTTAACTGGGATATGCTGGATGAAAACCGGGAGCTCTTTGAGTTTACGAAAAACATGATCGCTTTTCGAATGGCTCATCCGGTGCTCCGAGCAAACGGTTTTTATTATGACCAAAACGGCACCGGCTATCCTGAGATGTCATTTCATGGGACGACTCCCTGGGAGCTGGATCGTGGCGCAGACACTCTGACCTTTGCCTATCTTTTTGCAGAGGACCATGTCAAGTACAAGACTAAAAAAGATGCCTTTATATACGTAATGGTAAATGCCCATTGGGAGGGCCATGACTTTGGACTGCCCATTGTTCCTGCGGAGTGCACCTGGTATCTTGCCGGTGACTCCTTTGGAGAGTCATATCAGACAGGGCGTGAAAAGAAGCTGGGAGACATCGAGGGCTTTTATCTGCCGGCCAGGAGTACGGCCGTACTGGTGGCAAAGTAGGCCCAAAGGCCCGGCAACCATAAAAGCAAAGTAGCAAAAAGTTGTGTAGTCGTGCTTATGACAGGGCAGCCAAAAAAGATGAATGAGTTTGACATATTTGACGAACTGAAAAACAAAGATATCTTTTGCTTTGGAAGCGGAAAGCATTTTAAAAATATAACCTGTCCCTTTTTGCGTGAGAGCGGACTTCTGTCAAACCTAAAGGGCTTCATAGACACAAACGGGGACGTGGTGATAGATGGCCATGCTTATCGCAGTATAAGAAAAAGTGACCTGGCAAAAACAGACTTTGACAACACCGTGGTTTTGATCGCCGTAACAGGTTACAGGGAGATACTTTCGCAGTTTGGATCGGATCCCGTTTTATCAAAAATAAAAGCGATCCCCTCTATTTATCCGGAAGCGCTGTACGAGGACAGGCTGCTTCTTTCAGCCAAAAAACCGCCACTGGGGTTTAGAAAAAATGACACTCCAAAGATCCCGAAGGTGATACATACCTTCTGGTTTTCGGGGGATCCCCTGCCAAAGCTTTACCGGGATTGTCTGAAGTCATGGGAAAAAAATGCGCCTGATTTTGAGATACGCATCTGGGATCTTTCCACATATAAGCCGGGGGAGTGTGTTTTCTTTAAGCAGGCTATAGAACATAAAAACTGGGCGTTTGCATCGGACTATGCCAGAGTGGATGTGCTGCGACGATACGGCGGTGTGTATATGGATCTGGATGTGGAGATGCTACGCCCCATAGATGACCTTTTATACAATGATGCCTATATGAGCTTTGAATCCCTCGGACGTATCGAGTGTGGCTCCGGGATGGGGGCTCAGCCGGGCAACAGGATCATAGATGAGATCTGTAAAAGCTACGAAGAAAGACCCTATCTCAAAGAGGACGGTTCCTGGGACAATTCCACCTGTCCGGTGAGGTACACACAGGTTATTGAAAAGCATGGCCTGGTAAAAAACGGGGGCTTTCAGTTTGTGGACGATGTGACCATATATCCCTTTGAGGTTTTGACGGGAAAAAGCTTTGATACCGGGATCATATACAGAACCGAACTAAGCTATACTTTGCATCACCATACCGGGAACTGGGTGCCGGACAAGGCTCATGATGCCATGGAAAAGCGGTACAGGGAGATAAGAGAGTTTGTCGCAACCGGAGAGATTGCCCCATCCTTGCGGGGCGGGATCTAAGGATTTTTAAGGTAATGCCTGTGTAATGGATATGTGATAGAATATAGGCGTTTTCGGAAGGAAAACAAGGGGGATAAAATGCCAAAGGGAAAAGACCAAAAACTAAAGCTTTATCGGCTCGCAAGGATCATGATAGAAAAGACCGACAATGAGCACATGCTGGATATCGGAGAGATCCGCAACGAACTGGCAAAGTATGAGATCACGGCGGATAGAAAGAGCCTTTATGACGATTTCCGTGCGTTGGAGGTTTTGGGCATTGTCGTAGAGGGGGTAAAAGTTGGCAGAAACTATTACTACCATGTGGTAGAGAAACCGTTCGAAATAGCAGAGACAAAACTTCTGGTCGATGCGATCCAGTCCTCCAAATTCATAACAGAAAAGAAATCCCGTCAGCTCATAAAAAAACTGACCGCAAATGTCAGTGAGTATGAAGCCAGGGAACTCACTCGTCAGGTAGTAGTAAATGGTCGTATTAAGACCATGAACGAGAGCATCTACTACAATGTTGACGAGATACATCATGCCATTTCTGAAAACAAGAAGATCTGCTTCGAGTATTTGAAATGGAGCCTTGAAAAGAAATTGGTCCCGAGAAAGGACACAAAGTATGTCGTCAGTCCCTGGGCTCTTACCTGGGATGATGAAAACTATTACATGATCGGCTACGACAGCGAAGAGGAACGGGTGAAGCATTACCGCGTTGACAAGATGCGCGGTATCACCATGATCGACAAACGTCGGGATGGACGAAAAGTATTTGAAGCGTTCGATATGGCAGCTTATTCCAGGGAAAGCTTTGGAATGTACGGCGGAGAGGAACGAAGCATTCATATCAAATGCAGGAATGAACTTGTCGGAGTTATGATCGACCGCTTCGGTAAAGACATCCCGATTCATCCGGCAAAGGAAAAAGGCTTCTTTGAAACCCATGTGAACGTGGCGGTCAGTGACCAGTTCTATGGATGGATGTTCGCATTAGGGACCGACGTGGAAATCATTGGCCCGGAAGATATACGGGAAGCATTTTTTAAAGAGATGAAAGCGATCGTTGATAAGTATAGCGGTGCAGAAGGCGAACTACGCTGTGAAGATGAATAAGAATGTAGGCTTTAAGACTATATAAATATGCCGGGATTGGATTTAAACTATCAGACCCTGTTGAGGGATAGGAGGATAAAAATGAGTATGAATAAAATGTATCAGGTATCAACCCTTCAAGCTCTTATGCTGGGGTATTCAAGACCGGTTATATCCGTAGCCGAGTTGTTAGCGCATGGGGACACAGGACTCGGAACATTTGAAGATGTAGATGGTGAGATGATAGTTCTTGATGGGGTATGCTATCGTGCCACGGAAAATGGGGCTGTTGAGGTCGCAAAACCGGACAAGGGAGTTCCATTTTCGGCGGTGTGTAAGATGTCCGATGATCGGACAACAGAGCTTGGCCAATTCGAGAATATCGATTCACTGAAATCAGCCCTTAATAACCTGATAGAAGAACATTTTGGCTTAAACAGTATGCATATGGTGCGGATTGATGGAGAATTTGAGCTGGTGGATGCCCGGTCAGAGTCCTCGTACAAATCTATGCACGTATCACTAAAGGATATACTGGGTAAGACCCAAAAGGCTTTTCAATTTGAAAATGTAAAGGGTACGCTGGTATGCGTCTATTTCCCAGACTACATGGATGGGATAAATGCCGCAGGCTGGCATCTGCACTTTGTCTCAGATGATAAAACCAGAGGCGGACATGTCTTCGAGCTGAAGATGAAAAGCGGCTGGGCCGTTATCGATAAAATCAATAGCATCGAGCTAAAACTACCGGACGAGCCGATATTTGACACTTATTCACTTAAAAACGCATCCGAGGATGAGGTAAAGCAGGTGGAGCAGGGAAAACACTAAAGCCCTCGAGCCAATTAGCCTATACAGACAAGGTGACGATCACGGATCCATCAATTAAATATGAATATAACCACACCCAAAGTCCTTTATTGCGATGCAAAAAGTGTTCGCCCTATGTCAAACAACGAAAAATGACCAGTCCATTGCGGCTGGTCATTTTAGTGGTAATATGCTTTTGCTTTCATTTCACAGTATTCACTGTATTCCTTCCAAGCTTCAGCAAAGAAGTCCTTAATCTTCATAGTGGTCTCTCCTTAACTCTGTAATAAAATCTTTGATAAATGACATGGCTTATTCCTCCTTATGCGTCAAGGCCTAATGTCTGCATCATGCAGTAGTGACTGTACTCATTCCAACTCTTCTTGATAG
>CAMODS010000119.1 GCA_946611525.1 uncultured Lachnospiraceae bacterium
CTTTTTAACTTTTTCAGGCCAGTCCAGCTTGTCCAGATCACCTAAAAGCCTGTCAGCATACTCAGTGATCTTAAGCATCCACTGCTTGAGGTTCTTTTTGGTAACATCGGCACCGCAACGCTCACACTTTCCGTTTACGACCTCTTCATTTGCCAGGCCGGTCTTACAGCTGGGGCACCAGTTTATGGGCATCTCCTTTTCATAGGCGAGACCTTTTTTAAACATCTGAACAAAGATCCACTGGGTCCACTTGTAAAAAGCGGGGTCGGTGGTATTGACCTCCATATCCCAGTCATACACCGCTGCAATCTGCTTGATCTGACGACGGATATTGTTTATATTCTCCTCTGTGGACTTTGCGGGATGTACGCCCATCTTTATAGCATAGTTTTCCGCAGGCAGTCCAAAGGCATCCCAACCCATGGGATGGATCACGTACTTACCATGCATGATCTGGTATCTGCTCCACACATCAGATATCACATATCCTCTCCAGTGTCCCACATGAAGTCCGTTACCGCTGGGGTAAGGGAACATGTCCAGGCAGTAATACTTTTCCTTTTTCCCGTCATTCACATTGACAGGCTTGTCCTCCCAGACCTTTCTCCATTTTTTCTCAATCGCCTTGTGATTATACGGTGTCGCCATCTTTATATATTCCTCCTAAAAATAATGTCCAAAAAACCTTGTCAATTCTATCACAAATCATTTTTTTTTACAATATGGACAAGGTTACCTACGCCCGTTTACTCCATTTATACAGATAAAAGATAAAGCAGGCAGCCGCAAAAATGATGCCCACGGGATAGGCCACTCCTGCCCCAAGACCAAGTCCCTCATCAGCCATGATGATGTAAGTCATGCTTACTGCAGACATAAAGGTCGCCGGGAATGCTGTCAAAAAGCTGTTCCACTTTGATCTGCCGTTTTTAATGAGATATGCCGTAGCCACCCAGAGACTGATCATGGCCAGAGTCTGGTTGCTCCAGGAAAAATATCTCCACAAAACATTGAAGTCAAGCTGCGTGAGAATCGCACCACAGCCCAACAGAGGCAGGGTAATGATAAGCCTGTTTTTAATGGACTTTTGGGATAGTCCCGTCATCTCACTAAGTATCAGCCTGGCGCTTCTGAATGCAGTATCCCCGGAGGTAACAGGGCAGACGATAACTCCCACTATGGCTAAAATGCCGCCTACCACTCCAAGCATGCCGGTGGAAATGTCGTATACCACACCTGACTGTCCCATATCGGAAAGAGCTTTGTTTAACACATCCGTGGTGCCGTAAAAAGCCACACCTCCGGCAGCCCACACTAAAGCTATGACGGACTCAGCCAGCATGGCTCCGTAAAACACCTTGCGGCCGTCGCGCTCGGTGGTGATACATTTTGACATCATGGGTGACTGGGTGGCATGGAAACCTGATATGGCACCGCAGGCAACGGTAATAAACATAAAGGGCCATACCGGAAGTCCCTCGGGATGCATGCCGGAAAGTGTGATCTCCGGCACATGATAACCACCGGCTATGATGCCTCCAAAGATGCATACCGCCATGGTGATAAGCACCACTCCAAAAACGGGATACAGACGGCCTATGATCTTGTCGATAGGCAAAAGCGTAGCCAAAACATAGTAAATAAGGATAACCACTACCCAGAATTTGTTGGTAAACATATCGGGTGTTAGTCTTGCGATAAGAGCCGCGGGACTCGTAACAAAAACTGTACCGGTCAAAAGCAAAAGCAAGACGGAAAACAGTCGCATGAAATATTTGGCCCCCTTGCCAAGATAAATTCCCGAAAGCTCTGCTATGGAGCTTCCGTCATGTCTCTCGGAGATCATGCCCACCATGAAATCGTGTACCGCTCCACCCAGGACGGATCCAAAGATGATCCACAAAAACACTACCGGTCCGAAGCAGGCTCCCATGAGTGCTCCGAAGATCGGGCCGGTGCCGGCTATATTTAAAAGCTGGACCAAAAAAGCCTTCCAGGTCTTCATGGGTACAAAGTCCACTCCGTCATTGATACGGTTAGCCGGGGTGACTCTGTCGTCCGGCAAAAAGATCTTTTCCACCAGCTTTCCATAGGTAAAATAACCGACCAAAAGCACTACAAATGAAATAATAAGTGAAATCATTTCCGTCCTCCTACGACTCAATTAGTCAATATAGTTACTATAACAAAAGAACCTCCCCATATGATCCGGGGAGGTTCTTAATGATCATACAGTTATTCTATTCTTCCCCTTCCTCAAGCTTGGAAGCACGGCGTTCGATCTCCTTTTCCTGAACATCCGAAGGAGCCTGCTGATACTTAAGGAACTCATAGGAGAAATCTCCTGCACCACCGGTCAGCGACCTAAGAGCTGTACCATAGCCGTAAAGCTCGGCATAGGGTATCTCTGCGAGAACCTCCTGCTTGCCACCGTCGATGGGGTTCATGCCCATAACCTTGGCATGACGCTTGTTGAGCTCGCCCATGGCATCGCCGGTCTTGTCATCAGGCACTACAGTGCGAAGGTTGGCAATGGGCTCTAAAAGTATAGGCTGTGCTTCAAGCATACCCTTTTTAAAGGCCTGGCATGCTGCTGTCTTGAAGGCCATCTCCGATGAATCAACGGGATGGTAGGAACCGTCATAGAGATTGGCATGTACACCTACTACAGGATATGCAGCAAGGGGTCCCTTGCCAACTGCCTCTACTATACCCTTCTCAACAGCCGGGAAGTAGTTCTTGGGAACAGTGCCGCCCACTACGTTCTCGGTAAACTCATAAGCCTCCTCATAATTACCGGTAGGCTCAAACTGCATCTTTACGTGGCCGTACTGACCATGACCGCCGGTCTGCTTTTTATACTTGTATTCCACATCAGACTTGCCCTTGATGGTCTCCTTATATGCAACCTTGGGACGATCCAGCTCGATGTCGATCTTGTAACGATCCTTGAGCTTGTCCTTGATGATCTCAAGATGCTGCTCAGATATACCATATAAAAGTGTCTGATGATTCTCAGAATCATTTTCATAACGGA
The DNA here is from genome assembly GCA_946611525.1 of uncultured Lachnospiraceae bacterium. Lineage (GTDB taxonomy): Bacteria > Bacillota > Clostridia > Lachnospirales > Lachnospiraceae > JAILEN01. The sequence continues at coordinate 3,038 of CAMODS010000119.1, forward strand.
GTGTCAGATCCTCGGCTGCCAGCTTCTGAAGTGATGAAGCAGCCTTATCCACATCTGCCTTGTTGGGTACCTTGTAACGAAGGCAGGTATAAGGTGTGGGGATGGTACTCCTCAAATATACGATAGGATTGGCCTTGGTAGAAAGGCTGTCTGTGGTAGCAACCTTCTGTAGCTTTGAAAGTGCACCGATATCGCCGGCATGAAGCTCCTTGACCTCCTCTGCATTTTTACCTGTCAAAATGTAGAGCTTGCCGATCTTTTCCTCGTTCTCCTTATGATGGTTGTACATCACATCATCAGTCTTAAGAACACCGGAATTGACCTTGATGAGGGAATACTTTCCAACGAAGGGATCCACAATGGTCTTGAACACATAAGCACTCTTAGGCTTGGAGAAATCAAAATTGGCCTCAAAGGTGTCATTGCTCATGGGATTGATACCCTTGCACTCTCTCATATCAGGGCTGGGAAGATACTTTATTATATCAACCATCAGTGTGTACATGCCGCGGTTTAAGGTATTGGAACCCATGAGAACCGGAATGATGGAGCCGTCTGCCACATTGACACGAAGGGTGGAACGGATCTCGTCATCGGAGAACTCCTCTCCGCCAAAGTAACGATCCATAAACTCCTCGGATGTCTCAGCCACAGACTCCATAAGAGCCTCACGGCAGATACCCAGGTTCTCCTGTGAGTAATCGGGCACATCCATCTTTTCGATCTTGCCGTCTGTGGTCCAGCGCTTACCTCTCTGCTGGATGACATTTACATAACCGATGAACTCGCCATTCTCACGTATAGGAAGATGGAAAGGAGCGATCTTTTTACCGTAAAGTGCCTGAAGATCCTCAACCACCTGTCTGAAGCTGGCGTCATCTATATCCATCTCGGTAACGAAAACCATGGCAGGCAGATGATACTGCTCACATGCCTCAAATGCACGCTTTGTGCCGCTTTCTACACCGTTTTTACCTGAAACTACTATGATAGCTGCATCAGCTACGGTAAGCGCCTCTGCAACCTCACCGACAAAATCCAACGATCCGGGTGTATCTAAAATATTGATCTTGCAGTCTTCCCATGGAATGGGAATAAGTGATGTGGCGATAGACATCCCCCTCTTGATCTCCTGTCCGTCGAAATCACTGATGGTGTTACCGTCCTCAACCTTACCGGTACGATTTGTAAGGCCGGCAAGATATGCCATGGACTCTACCAGTGATGTCTTTCCGCATCCCGCATGACCAAGTAATACAACGTTGCGGATCTTGTCAGTCGTAAAAACTTTCATAAAAAATTCCCCCTTAATGTTTTGTTTTGAGGCTTTTGGCCCCGAATATGATTATAATTTTTATTGTATAAAAAGGCAATAAAAATGTATCATATCAACCTTCTATGTTTTTCTTGATAGTAAGGATATTCTGACCATCCTTGTACTCATAGCTGACATCATCCATGCTCTTTTTGACCATGAATATACCAAGTCCCCCGATCTGGCGTTCTTCAGCGGAAAGCGTGATATCCGGATCCTCCTTTGCTAAGGGATCATAGGGCACGCCATTGTCAACGAATGTAAGGCTTACACAAAGAGGATCCTCAGTAACCTCAGCTCTGATGGTGGCCGGTCCCACAGCCGGGCTGTAGGCGTAATGGGAAATATTAACAAAAACCTCCTCTACTGCCACATCCACTGAAATCTGCGTCTTCATGGGGCAGTCCAGTGCTTCAAGCTGCTCGTTAACAAAGTCGAGAACCTGATTTAAATTCTCATCTACTGCTTCAAGTATCAGTTCTTTCATCCTGCTCCTCCTTATGAAAAGAAACTGTAACTGTATACCACATCACTTGTATTTGATAGCCAACTGCGAGCGCTACTGCATTGCCGCTCCTGTCGTAAATAGGAGACGCGGAAGTGGCAACAC
>CAMODS010000120.1 GCA_946611525.1 uncultured Lachnospiraceae bacterium
ATTCTGGGTGTTCTGTAACTGTCTGGATATGGAAGCCAGTTCCTGAGCCGCCAATGCCTCATCCTCCACTGATGACTTCTTTGCTCTGGCGATCTTATTCGCCGTGGATGAATTCAGCTGTGCCTGTATCGCATTCATCTGGGCGCTTATAACGTGCAGGGTGTTGATGGCAGCTTTTGCCTTTGCGGCATTGGTAGCAACATATGAAGACGAGGCAACGTCCGAGTTGGTCTGGACTTCATGCTTTGCCTGAAGCGCCGCATATTGAGTCGCCAATTCCCCTGCTTTTTCGCTTTTTGCCTCCATATCCTTTCTTGCTTCATCCAAGCCGGGCTTTAAGTCGTTCTTTTTATTCTCAGCCTTATCCATCGCGGCCTTTGCAACAGCCGATCCTGTTTTTTTATATTTCGCCTTTGCCGTTTCGTATTCCTCTTCGGCAAGAGCATATTTGGCAGCAATTTCTGCATATTTCTTTGCAGCAGTTTCCGCTTCACCCTGAGCCGTTGTTAACTCTCCTTCTACACTCTTAAGTTGCTCGTCGGTGACTTCTGAAGTAGCTTTTTCTTTAACCTGTGTACCAAAAGCCTGATCCAGGGCATCCAGCTCCGCTGTAACAGAATTTGTATCATTGATGCACTTTTGCACGGCATCTGCCATTTGGTTCACATCTCCGGACATGGTACCCTTTTCCAGGGTGGCCTGCATGTCCTCAAGAGTTTTTTCTATGCCCTCGACGGTCCTGTCCACCTTGTCAAAATATGAATTGAGGGTTCCCTGGCTCTTGGACATGGATTCTGCCGCATCATGAAGAGACTGTCCCGCCTTTTCGGATTGTTCCTTCATGTGGGAAGTATCACTGCCGGCAGTACCGGAAGCACGGCTTAATACCTCATTACCCGCCATGGCTGCTTCTATGGTATTAACATAAGAATTGAGTTCGTCACGGATCTTTTTAAGCTTGTCGATAAGACCATCGATGCCTCCGTCCTTTTCGATCTCATCAGAGAGGTCATTGGCGTCGGCAAAAACGGTGGTGGTCATGGTCTGAACGAATTTCTCGTTGATATTGTTCTGGATGGTCTCCACAACGGTATCGGAGATCTTTGTCGCCACGGGATTGATCTTCTGGTTCTGGTAAAAGGTGAGGATGGGTTTGTGGACATCCTCCAAAAAGACATTGTACATATCATAGGTAAAGTCCTCGGACACCACAATAGCGCCATAGTAGGTGCCATCCGTCACACCATCTATGGCTTCGTCTGCGCTGTCCACAAACTGCCAGTCTATCTTATCATTGTCGTGGAGCTCTTTTATCAGCTCATCACCGGCATTTTCGTATTCGCCCTCATCGGTGGTGTAGCCCTTATCCAAAGACACTGCAGCCATCTTTAAGTTGCCGGTATTGCCATAGGGATCCCAGTTAGAAAAAATATTTGCCCAGGCATAGAGGGCCGCCAGAAAACAGGCACCCACCACTATCACCAGGCAAAAAGGGTTCTTCCATAAGTTCTTCTGATCAGTAAAGAATATCTTTTTTATCATGTTCATTTAAGTTTACTCCGAAAAGATTCTCCTGTCATCCTGAGCGAAGCGAAGGATCCTATGATCCAAAATACTCCAGTATATATTTTGCAATAAAATCAAACCCGGTTATGGTGCCGTAGTTTTTCCCTGCGGGGATGGACTTGCCATACATGAGGAGTGGTACGCACTCTCTGGTATGGTCCGTGCCCGTATATCCGGGGTCGCAGCCGTGATCTGCTGTGATCATGAGGATATCGTCATCCTTCATAAGCCCCGTGATACGCGGCAGCTGCTCGTCAAAATAAGAAAGCGCCTTTGCATAACCGTCAATATCCCGCCTGTGGCCATAGATCATATCCGTGTCCACAAGATTCACAAACATCAGACCGTTAAAGTCGCGTTCCATCCATTTTATTGTTTTTTCAATGCCATCGGGATTGCCCTCACATCTTACATGATCAGTGACTCCCCGCTCCGCAAAAATGTCGTATATCTTGCCGACGGACAGTACATCGTAGTCCTCTTTTTTAAGGGTGTCCATCACCGTCTCTCCCGTGGGTTCCAGTGAAAAATCATGGCGTCTGGTAGTACGGGAAAAACTTCCGGGTTCACCTATAAAAGGCCTGGCGATAACACGTCCAACGCCATGCTTTCCCACAAGCATCTTTCTAGCCATACGACAGTACTCATAAAGCGTCTCCACGGGAACTATATCCTCATGGGCAGCTATCTGAAACACAGAGTCTGCGCTGGTATATACGATAAGCGCCCCTGTCTTAATATGCTCCTCGCCGTAGTCCTCTATGACCTGGGTGCCGGAATACGGAAGGTTGCATAGCACATCACGGCCCGTAAGCTTTTTAAACTCATCTATCACCTCATCCGGGAAGCCATTGGGATATGTAGGAAAAGGCTGCTCGGAAACGACCCCTGCCATCTCCCAGTGTCCTGTGGTTGTGTCCTTACCCCTGGACTTTTCTATGAGTCTGGCAAAGGCACCGGTAGGAGCATCAGTCCCCTCGATCTCCACATCATCTATATTGTACAAACCCATCTTCTTCATGTTGGGCGTGGAAAAATACTGACTCTTTGAGCAGGACAAAAAGGTATTGCTGCCCTCATCTCCATACTCTGCAGCATCAGGTGCATGACCTATGCCTGCACTGTCCAAAACAATAAGGATCGCTCTCTTACTCATATTACCTCCCAAATTGTGTTATACCCATCAGTCGATTTGTATGACAGGAATGTAAAAGGATGCTCCATATCTTGGAGCATCCTCTCTCAAACGTATTAATTATATTTGCGTTTTCTGGCTGCCTCAGACTTTTTCTTACGCTTTACGCTGGGCTTCTCGTAGTGCTCACGCTTACGGATCTCCTGCTGGATACCGGCCTTGGCACAGTTTCTCTTGAAGCGGCGAAGTGCGCTGTCTAAAGACTCGTTTTCCTTAACAATAACACTTGACATATATCTACCCTCCTTCCGGAGATAATCATATCGATTACCGTACTCAGTGTCTGAGCAGACACCATGGCATATTTTACTATCATTTTGGGCATTTGTCAACAATATATTAAGAGCGCCGGCAAGCGTGAAGATTGTCAAGTTTTTCTTAACACTTTTTTTAGAGCGCCGGCAAGCGGCCCGTTTTACAGTTCCAGGATGGCTCCACGATTTCCGGAGGTTACCATCTTTTCGTAGCGTGCCAGATAACCGGTGGTAACACGGGGCTCTCTGGGTGTCCAGGCTGCACGCCTCTTTTCAAGCTCCTCATCTGATACCTTAAGATCCAGAGTCATGTTCGGTATATCGATGGCAATAATATCGCCCTCCTCAACCAAAGCAATAGGCCCGCCAACTGCCGCCTCGGGGGATACATGCCCGATGGATGCGCCGCGGCTGGCTCCGGAGAAACGTCCGTCCGTGATAAGTGCCACAGTGGAGCCAAGTCCCATGCCTGCGATGGCAGAAGTAGGATTGAGCATCTCTCTCATGCCGGGGCCGCCCTTGGGTCCCTCGTATCGGATAACCACCACGTCACCCTCCACGATCTTGCCACCCTTTATGGCATCGATGGCGTCCTCCTCACAGTCAAATACGCGGGCAGGTCCTTCGTGTACCATCATCTCCTCCACCACTGCAGAACGCTTTACCACACTGCCGTCGGGAGCAAGATTACCCTTTAATACTGCCAGACCTCCGGTCTTGCTGTATGGATTGTCTACAGGCCTTATGACCTCAGGATCCAGATTAACTGCATTTTTAATATTCTCGCCGATGGTCTTTCCTGTTACGGTCATGCAGTCAGTATTTAAAAGTCCGATGTCGGCAAGCTCCTTCATCACCGCATACACACCGCCTGCCTCATTGAGATCCTCCATATAGGTAGGGCCTGCGGGAGCCAGGTGACAAAGGTTCGGTGTCTTTTCGGAAATAGGATTTGCAAAAGCTATATCAAAGTCAAAGCCTATCTCATGGGCGATGGCCGGAAGATGAAGCATGGAGTTTGTAGAGCAGCCCAGCGCCATATCCACTGTCAGGGCATTAAGTATAGCGTCCTTTGTCATGATATCACGGGGACGGATGTTTTTCTCCAAAAGATCCATCACTGCATATCCTGCACGCTTTGCAAGTCTAAGCCTCTCGGAATAAACTGCGGGGATGGTGCCGTTTCCGCGAAGCCCCATTCCCAGTGCCTCTGTCAGGCAGTTCATGGAATTGGCAGTATACATACCGGAGCATGAACCGCAGGTAGGACATACCTTGTTCTCATACTCAGTCACCTCTTCCTCGGTCATCTTGCCCGCAGCATGAGCTCCGACAGCCTCAAACATTGAAGAAAGGGATCTCTTTTTGCCGTGGATATGACCGGCCAGCATGGGACCTCCGGACACAAATACGGTAGGTACATTTATACGTGCAGCCGCCATCAAGAGCCCGGGTACATTTTTATCACAGTTAGGAACCATAACCAGTGCGTCAAACTGATGGGCGATGGCCATGCACTCCGTGGAGTCTGCGATAAGATCCCTGGTAACCAGAGAGTACTTCATGCCAATGTGACCCATGGCGATGCCGTCACAAACTGCAATTGCCGGAAAAACTACAGGTGTTCCGCCTGCTTCAGCAACTCCCAGCTTAACCGCATCCACTATCTTGTCGATGTTCATATGGCCGGGGACGATCTCGTTAAAGGAGCTTACGATACCCACCATGGGGCGCTTTATCTCCTCAGCCGTATATCCAAGTGCGTTTAGCAGGCTTCGTGCCGGCGCCTGCTGCATACCGGTTTTCATGTTATCACTCTTCATAATGCTCCTCCTATACTAAGATCCTTCGCTTCGCTCAGGATGACAAAATGGGAAGTCCCACTGTCA
>CAMODS010000121.1 GCA_946611525.1 uncultured Lachnospiraceae bacterium
CATTCATGATGATCAGTCCGGCGAATACCAGCACCCAGCCCAAAAGCTGTGTCATAGCGGTATCGCCGTAGATGTTAAACAACATACTTTTTTCCTCCTATTACATAAAAATTTAAAAAATGTATGTTAGTTCGGGAACATCCCAAACCAACATACATTATACAGCTTTAACAATTTAAATTCAACGATTCAGGGGGTGTCTTATACAAAACCACCAAAATGTCAACGAAGAATCTCATAATGAAGAAATAAACCTCTCAAACGCCTCAAGACCTTCGTCATTGCACTTGAAGACTCCGGCATCCTCAAGCACCTGGCAAAACACATGCCCCACCTCCTGCCTTAAGATCTCATCCACATTGTCTGCAGTGATGCTGTCATATTTCGGTCTGAATTCATCCACCCAGTCAGCATGTTTTTCGAGAGTTGCATCTGCCCTCAGATCAGCGCCCTTTACTATAGCCTCACCGAGCTGTGCCAGTTCATCCTTTAATCTGGAAGGAAGCACTGCCAGACCCATGACCTCGATGAGTCCGATGTTCTCCTTTTTTATATGATGGAGCTTCTCATGGGGATGATACACTCCCAGGGGATGCTCGTCCGTGGTGATGTTGTTTCTCAGCGCAAGATCCAGTTCAAAGAGCTCTCCCCTTTTTCTGGCTATGGGAGTAATGGTATTGTGGGGGTCACCGTCAGTCTCAGCAAATACAAAGGCAGCCTCATCGGTGTAGCCTCTCCACTTGCCCAGGATATGATCCGCCAGGTCGATGATCCTCTTTTCGTCAGCACACTGAAGACGGATGACGGACAGAGGCCACTTTACAATGCCGGCCTTTACATCCTCATAACCCGGCACTGTAAACTCCTTTATAATGGGAGCCTTTTCCACGGCAAAGGTGTAGTGACCGCCCTGGAAGTGGTCATGGCTTAAAATGGAGCCTCCCACTATGGGCAGATCTGCATTGGAGCCCAAAAAGTAATGGGGGAAAAGCTTTACAAAGTCAAAAAGCTTTACAAAGGTTGCCCGCTCTATCTTCATGGGAGTGTGTTCCCCATTAAAGACTATGCAGTGCTCATTGTAGTATACATAGGGGCTGTACTGAAAACCCCAGTCACTGTCGTTTATGACAATGGGGATGATGCGGTGGTTTTCCCTGGCAGGGTGGTTAACCCTTCCTGCATAGCCCTCGTTTTCCATGCAAAGCTGGCATTTGGGATAAGCTGACTGCTTTGCATTTTTAGCTGCCGCGATGGCCTTGGGATCCTTTTCGGGCTTGGAAAGATTTACTGTGATATCCAAAGTACCGTAATCAGTCTCCGTCGTCCACTTCAGATCCTTTTTCACACGGTAGGTACGGATGTAGTCAGAGTTTTTACTAAGATTGTAAAAATATTCCGTGGCATCCGTGGGTGACTTTTTATACTCCTCATTGAACCTGTCGATGACCGTGGCAGGTCTGGGTGTCAGGCAATTCATAAGCTTTGTGTCAAAAAGATCCCTGTACACCACGGAGTCCTCTATTATCCCGCGGGATACTGCCTCGTCCAAAAGCTCCCTAAGTACATCCTCCAACACTATGTCCCCTGAGGGCACGTCTCCTTCAGAAAGCTCATCCTCATGGAAACACTCCAAAAGAAGATTCTGTGAATAGATGCGTTCGCACTCCGGAGTCAGTCCGCAGTCTATCCCATACTGTACCAGTTTTTTGATGTTGTCACTTAACATATTGCTTCCCCTTTCTTCCCGTTAAAAGATCCTTCGCTACGCTCAGGATGACATAGGCGAGCCCCCTGTCATTCTGAGGGCGCAGCCCGAAGAATCTTCAAATAATGATATCCCAAATATAACACAGAAATCAATATCAGTATTATTGACAGCACCTGGGATACCCTAAGTCCCAGAAATGCCGTACGGAGCGAATCGGTACGGAGACTTTCGATCCAGAAACGTCCCACCCCGTAAAGCGCCAGGTATAAAAACCACATCTCTCCGAAAAAGTGACGGCGCCGACGCCAAAAGAACAAAAGTAAAAAAACTCCCAGATTCCACAATGACTCGTATAAAAACGTGGGATGAACGCTGATACACCTGATACCGTCAAGCTCCACCAGATGAGCCATCATCTCGGATGTCACATCATCTGCGGAACGCACGGCATCCAGAGGGATCTGCATGGACAAAAGACCGTCTGAATATCCACCAAAAGCTTCCCTGTTGAAGAAGTTGCCCCAGCGGCCGATGGTCTGTCCTATAAGAAGGCCCATGCACACGGAATCTGCCACATCAAAAAACTTAAGTCCCTTTATACGGCAGGTGATAATAGCTCCGATGATACCGCCCAGAATACCTCCGTATATAGCCAGCCCGCCCTGGCGAAACGCCAGTATGGACAAAAGATCATTTCTGTAATCATCCCAGGAAAAAACAACATAATAGGCTCTCGCTCCAATGATACCCACTATGAGTCCCCAGATAAGCACATCCAGATAGTCATCCTGCTTTTGTTTTTTTCTGACTGCATCGTAAAGGACAAAAGCACCGGCCAATACCATGCCTGCTGAAATAATGATCCCATAGAAATTTACAGTCAGCCCGAATATATTTATGCTCCTTCCCACCTCGCGAAAGAATATCCCCAGGTGGGAAAATGCTATACCATTTTCTGTCATATCAGTCTATCCCCGCCAGCTCCCTGGCGGTCTCCCAGTTTTCTTTGCGATCTACTCCCTTATGGGAGGTGGAGACCTCAGCCTCCTTAACAATGCCGCGGCTGGTCTGAACCTTTTGGATCAGATCCTGCAGGGCCGCAGGCTCATCCTTTATCCTAAAGCCCACCACAAAGCTTCCGCCTATCCTGGGCTGTACCCTGACCAGCTCGGCGTTTACCCGGTATACATTGGACACCTGCTGCTTTGTGGCTTCCGACACGGAAGTCTCCGCCCATGCTATCTCGGCGGGATAACCTATACCAAGATCGACCTTGGTCTCCTGCATAAGGATCCCCACTCCGGTATGGCTGACATTAAGCACCATACACTTTTCCGGAGTCTCCTCGCCGGACCATAATACTGTACCATACTGGTCCACGGATATACGATAGGCCTCACGCCTGTTGTAAGGCTTGGCATCCTGATTGGACAGGATACAGGTCACCAGGTTGCTCTCACCAATACGGATAAAACTGACACCCACCTTACCCCATCGGTAAACCTTTCCATTGGATTGTGTCATAAAGAGGGTATTATCCACCTGCTCGGAACCAAAGTCCACCCTCTTTTTATCAAAAACCACATTGTCAACTATAATAAAATGTGTTATACCTCTCTGCGCCAGGAAAGCTCCCACCTTTTCCTTTGCAACTTTGTCCCCGCTGATCACTGCGTCAAAGTCCATGGTATGCCCTGTTACGGCATCCAGACAGGACAGGGACAGGGTACATCCCTCTACATTATAAATATTCTCAATAAACAACTATATATCCTCAACCATTAGAAAAACGGCACCTCATCGGTGTCTCCGGAATTCATGTTTTTACCGGATGCGGTTCCAAGAGTAGATTCGATGGTAGCCAAGAGTTTCGCCTTTGCCACAGGCTTTAGGAGATATCCTGCAGGACGAAGAGCCAAAGCTGCCGAAATGTGCTCACGGTCGTTTACACCTGTCAAAAAGATCACCGGAATATTGAAAAACATGGGATTGGACTTTATCGTCTGCATCACCTGGCGTCCATCCATCTCAGGCATCTCATAATCCAACAGGATGAGATTTGGCACGCCACGCTCCATCATTTTAAATGCCTTAGAGCCTGAGTTGGCAACCATGACATTGTAGTCATCCTCTAAAAGCCCTTTCATACTTCGAAGCGTCATGGCATTGTCATCCACAACCAAAATGGTGGGCTTGGCGTTTATACTACCTCCCGCCGAAGCCATACCCATACCCGGCATACCAATGCCCTCAAGATTGAACCCTGAAAGATCCGGGCCTCCCATAACAACGCCAGCGGGTGCCTGTCCCATACCAGGCATACCCATACCCGCACCGGTCATGCCGCCCATGGCGGACATATCAAACATTCCCATACCGGCCATCCCCATGGCAGGGTTGTCCGGTGTGATCGCATCCTTTACTTCTGAAAAAGGAATGCCCATGGCTCTGCAAATGACAGCCAACCCCTCTTTTTTCTGGAAGGGTGATGAAAGCTGATCCGGAATAGCTCCCGACTCAACAGGGGTGAACGATCCCTTGAAGTTATTATACTCACCTACACTTCCCATGGCCAGCACTTTAAGTCTGGGATCCTCCATCATGATACGGGTTAGCGTATTGTAGGAGCTCGGCATCATATTGGCGATATTAATGATAAGGAGTGCGGGATGCATGGCTGAAACAACCCCCTCCGCCATATCCAGTCCATGAGTGAACATCTGCACTCCGAACTTTCCAGTATCACGAAGGAAATTACACATTTCATCAACCGAAGGCCCGCTTCCGCATACAAGAATCATGTTCATCTATCGTGCTCCTCCATCTCTGAGAGTATCCGATCTACCTCATCCTCGTCAAGATCTGCCACGGCTGCCGCCAAAAGGGGCACCCGCGAGTCGATATCCTCATTAAATCTAAGATGCTTCATACGGGCTACCACTTCATCAGCCTGATCCACATCCATATTCTCCATGGCTGTGCGCAAAACCATAGCAAATCCGGTAAGCATGCCGGGCTTGGCATCCTCTTTATCCGAATCATCCTCCATACCTGCGCCAAATACCCCTATCATCTTGTCTCTGTATCTGCGCCATTCATCCAAAAAGAT
>CAMODS010000122.1 GCA_946611525.1 uncultured Lachnospiraceae bacterium
TCTCCGCAACATACGACATTATATCGACTTTACAGTCGTTTGTCAACCACTATTTTTTCGGTCAGCCAGCAGTCAGATCAGCCGGGAGAAAGAATGCCGCTGACGTAGACGACCGTTTGACGGTCGTCGGTCGAGGCATTTTTCGACTGGCGGACCTGACGGCTGGCTGACCTCACAGTAAACTATACAAGTGCGACGGTCTCGCGGGCGATGGCAAGCTCCTCGTTGGTGGGGATGACATATACCAGCACTTTGGAGTCTCCGGTGGAGATCTTCTTCTCGTCGCCGTGAACCTCCTGGTTTAAAGCGTCGTTAAGCTCTACTCCCAGGTAGCCAAGATAGCTGCACACATCAGCACGGACGGAAGGGGTATTCTCTCCGATACCTGCGGTAAATGCGATAACATCCACGCCGTTCATGGCTGCCACATAGGAGCCTACATACTTTGCAACCCTGTAGGAGAACATATCAAGTGCAAGCTTTGCTCTCTCATTTCCCTCATCTGATGCTGCACACAGATCACGGAAATCGGATGACACTCCGGAGATGCCCTCCACACCCGACTTTTTGTTAAGGACATTTAATACTCCTGCCAGATCAAGTCCCTCTTTGTTGGCAATGTACTCTACTGCAGAGGGATCGATATCACCTGAACGTGTACCCATGATAAGTCCCTCAAGAGGAGAAAGGCCCATGGATGTATCTACTGACTTTCCGCCATCCACTGCACAGATGGAAGCTCCGTTGCCCAAGTGGCACACAATAGTCTTTAATGACTCTACGGGCTTGCCCACGATCTCAGCAGCACGCTTGCTGACATAGCTGTGTGATGTGCCGTGGAAGCCGTATTTACGAACCTGATAATCGGTGTAATACTTATAGTCCACACCGTACATATATGCCTTTGGAGGCATGGTCTGATGGAAAGCCGTATCAAACACTCCCACCTGGGGAACACCGGGCATCAGAGCCTGGCATGCACGGATACCGATGATATTGGCGGGATTGTGAAGGGGAGCCAGATCACTGACTGCCTCAACTCCTGCGATAAAGTCATCATCGATGACTGCTGACTTTGTAAATCTCTCACCGCCATGGACCACACGATGTCCTACTGCACCGATCTCAGAAAGGTCCTTAAGTGCTCCTGTCTTTTCATTTACCAAAGCATCCAAAACCATCTGTACTGCCTCCTTGTGGGTGGGCATAGGCGCATCAGTCACCTCTGTCTCACCGCCGGCAGGGGTATACTTTAATCTGCCATCGATGCCGATACGCTCGCACAGGCCCTTTGCCAGAACCTGCTCTGTCTCGGAATCGATCACCTGATACTTCAATGATGAACTACCACAATTAATAACCAAAACTTTCATGTCTTACCTCCTTGGTTGATTAAAAATTAATAACATCTTTATCTGCCGTCCTCACGGTGTATCCTCTGCTTGTCCTCATACATGGCGGCATCTATACGCTTGAGGAAATCATCCTCGGTGTCATGCTCCCTGTCAAACTTGCTGTGACCCATGGATGCGGAAAGGGTAAAGGGCTCATCTTTTCTCTCGTTAAACCTCTTCATGTCGCCCCTGACACATCTCTCATAATGAACCACATCATGCTCGCTGTCTGTCTTTATCATGATGATAAACTCATCTCCCGCAAACCTGAACAAAGTGCAATTTTTATCTGCATTGTTTTTAAGGATCTGTGACGCCGCCACAAGGGCACGGTCACCTGCTGTATGTCCGTAGGTATCATTGATATCCTTGAAGTAATTCATATCCAGCATGATACCGTAATAGGTGGCATTGTCGTTTTCCACCGAATACATAAAGTGCTCCAGGTACATCCTGTTGAAAAGCCCTGTCAAAAGATCCACATAGGTCCTTTGGTTCTGAAGACTCATATAAAGCGCCACTATACCGATGGCCGTACCCAGCCACGCAAGAGACAATCCGTAAAAGGCCATCTGGAGGATCGAGCCCACCAGAATAGGTCCCAAAAACATGAATATGGGGAAAAACGCCTTTTTCCTGTAATTGAATCTATAGTTTGCAACTATATAGATGCTGAGTATCACACAGATCACCAGATAGACGTAGAAAACATAGATCAGCGGCTGTCTGTGATAACAGTTGTTTTCGTCTATGTAAAAATAGAAACCAAAAAATATATTCAAAAACAGTGATGTCAAAAGTGTGCCCGAAAGGACCCTAAGCTTTGTATAGTGTGTCCTGATCCTCTCCTTGTCCTGGTAAAGCGCCTCGTCCACGTAGAGACAAAACAGGTATGATCCAAAGCCGTTGGCAAAATACAAATAGGTGGCGCCCAAAAGATTGATCCAATGACAAAGGACACCCGGCTTGCCGTCAAGCGTAAAGGTAAGGGGCTCCACCAGGCATGCGATCATAGCGAGCCACATCAGCGTATTAAATATCTTTTCTTCCGACTGTGCCTCGGTACGGGTAATAAACCGGCTGGTAAACAAAAAGCCGATCAAGATAAACCCTACTATATTGGCCAGCCAAATAGCTTGTAAATTCATAATATATCTGTTTATCCTTTTCAGTTTTTGTAAGACTTACTCTGCGAGTGTAGCCTCTATAGCTGAAAGAAGCGTCTTGTTATTGATGGGCTTTAAAAGGTATCCGTTGGGGTTGAACTTCATAACGCTTGATATATGCTCCCTGTCACTGATCCCTGTTAAAAACACTACCTTAAGTCCCTCTGTTTCCTCATTCTCCCTGATCTTTTTTATAACCTCGCAGCCATCCATTTCAGGCATGTCATAATCCAAAAGCACCATATCCGGCTTTTCTCTCTCAATGGCCCTGATCGCTCCCTCACCGGACTTTGCAAGGGTAACCCTGTAATCTGCCTGAAGTATGGTCTTTAATGTGCGAAGGAAGATGGCATTGTCATCAACCCCCAAAACGTGAGGCTTGTCCAGCTTGCCCTTTGACCTGAGTATCTCCTTGATATTGTTGGCCTCATCATCTGACATATCCAGGGCACGGCATACCGTATCGATCACCTTTTTGGGCTCCACAGGCTTTTCAAGTTGGGGTGGATTGTTGCCCATGTACATGGCATTGAACTCCGTGTACTCCAGGGTAGATCCGTATACCAAAACCGGCAGCCTAGGCAGCTCCGCTTGTAGCTGCAGCAGACTCACGTATGAGTTGGACTCAAAATCCCCTATATTTACAATAAAAAGATCCGGTGTAGCAAGGCGCACCGCAGCCGTAGCCGCATCAAGTCCCTTCTCAAAATCAAGAACCTCAAAGCAGCCTGTATTGAGCAGTATCTCCCCCACATCATACAGTGCTCCGGGTGTATTGCTACAAAGTAAAATCTCTCTCAAAAAACCCTCCGTCTCCCGAGTTAAACAAAATTTGCGCATCTTCTATTTTACGTTTTAGGCAAAGGGTTTGTCAACTAAAATACAACACAAATAAAGAAGCTGAAATCCAATTCTGCACTCGGCTTTTTCTTTTTGAATTAAGCCAAATAAAGAAGCCCCGCAATCACCACAAAACGTGACGAAACGGGGCAAAAATAATCTAAAGGATGAATACTAGCCGAGCTGTGCTGCAACTTCAGCTGCGAAGTCCTCTTCCTTCTTCTGCATACCCTCGCCTACCTCGAAACGAACGAAGGATGCGATCTTAAGCTCTTTGTTGACAGACTCAAGATACTTGCCAACTGTCTGCTTGCCGTCCTCAGCCTTGACGTATACCTGATCCATAAGGCTGATGTCCTTGATGTTTTTGGACACACGTCCCTCTACAAGGCCGGAGAAGATCTTGTCATTGAGATATCCCTCTTTGCCTTCCATAGCAAGCTCAGCAAGCTTTGCGGGAGCTGCATCGGAAAGGAAGTTGAAAAGGAAGTTCATGTTGCTCTTCTTTTCCTCATAGATAGCGATGTCCTCATCACTCCAAAGCTTCTCATTTACGCAACGGTCAATGAGCTTTGTAAGGATGGGCTTGGGAAGAGATGCAGGATCATTTAATGCACTGTCGATGGTGATCTCTCTAAGCTTTGCAACCTCATCAGCAGGGATAGCATCACGGCTGACATACTGAGGGTTCATAGCTGCAACCTGCATAGCTATATTGTTGAGTGCCTCCTTGGCAGCATCATCTGATGCACCAACGCCGGCTACTACAACGCCGATCCTGCCGCCGCCATGGATATATGTGGCGATGCAGTCTGATTCTACACGTACAAAACGACGAACGGAAAGCTTCTCACCGATCTGAGCTGTCTTTTCCACTACGAGATCATTGAGGCCGTCCTTTCCAAGAAGTGCCTCTACATCCTCGCCGTTCTTGCCGCCCTGAAGGCCGGAAGCCAGAGCCTTGTCAGCTACTGTCTGAACGAACTCCTGGAATACCTCGTTCTTTGCAACGAAGTCAGTCTCTGAGTTAACCTCACATACAACTGCCTTGTTACCGTCTGAAGCTATGCGGCAGATACCCTCTGCTGCGATACGGCTTGCCTTTTTAACAGCCTTGGCAGCGCCGCTCTTTCTAAGAAGCTCAACAGCCTTTTCGATATTGCCGTCGGTCTCGCCGAGAGCCTTTTTACAATCCATCATGCCTGCGCCGGTCATCTCGCGCAGTTCCTTAACCATAGCTGCTGTAATTGCCATGATAAAATCCTCCTA
>CAMODS010000123.1 GCA_946611525.1 uncultured Lachnospiraceae bacterium
AGGTGGCAGGAAAAACGGGAACGGCCCAGCAGGACAAGACCCGTCCCAACCACGCACTTTTTGTGGGATATGCTCCCTACAGCAATCCCAGGATCGCAGTGGCCACCCGCATCCCCTTTGGTTACACCTCCCACAATGCGGCGGCTGTGACAAAGGATATTCTGGGAGTGTACTTCAATGTTAAGGAGTCGGAGCAGATCGACACTTCTGTGGCCAACGAAGCCGCCGGCACCGGAGGAAATGCCGTTACAGATTAATAGAATCTTTAGGAGAGATTATATGAGTGAACTGGTAACAATAAAAGCCAACTCACACGGCATACAGCTGCTTTTGGATGAGAGTGCAGATTTCGAGACTCTTGTCACCGATGTGTGCCGGGAGTTTGCCAACAGCCGCAGCTTTTTCGGCTCTGCCGACATCATACTTGAGGTCACCGGACGGGAGCTAGACATGGAAGAGCTTCGGGTGATAGTCCAGGCCATAGAGCTAAATTCCGACGTAAAGGTAAAGCTTTTGGCGGACAGCGATCCCGCCCATGAGGCAAGAGCTTTAAAGGATCTTGAGGACTATTACGACAGGCAGCGCAAGGAAAGAGTACATTTTGTCCATGATGACGTGGCAAAAGAACAGACTTTGTCATATAATGAGAGTGTGGTCATCATGGGAGATGTGAAATCTAATGCTTCCGTTGCATCCACCGGAAATGTTATAATAATGGGTAATCTGTCAGGATCCGTGGTAGCCGGAGGCACTTCTGACACCACCTGTTTTGTGGCAGTGGCAGGACAGGTCGAGTCCACGGATGTCATCATCGGCGGAGTATCCGGACACATAGAAGTTCCGGAGGAGAAAAAGGGACTATTTGCTAAAAAGGAGAAAAACCATGACGTAAGCTGCTTTGCGGTATATGGAGGCAAGCTTACCATGGAGCCCATGAGAGAAGGCATTTTATCACATGTTTCGTAACTACAGGATTAAAAATTTCAATTTCCTCTTGATGATCTGCGTATTTGTGCTTACCATAATAGGTATAGCTGTGGTCGGGTCCGCTGAGGCATCTTATCAGAACAAACAGATCATCGGGATGCTTTTGGGTATCATAGCCATGGTGATAACTGCCATCATAGATTATGATTTTGTATTGCAGTTTTACCGCCTATGGTACGTGGGAGCCATAGCACTTTTGCTTTCGGTGTTTACGCCCTTAGGACACAGCGTGGCAGGAGCCACCAGATGGATAGACGTGGGTATTCGTTTCCAGCCTTCGGAGATGGCAAAGGTTTTGCTGGTTTTGTTTTTCGCACATTTTCTGTCGAAAAACTACGAGCATGTCAACGACCCCAAGTTTTTGATGAGATTTGCCATACTTGCCGGGATACCGTTAGTGCTTATCGTATCGGAGCCGGATCTGTCCACCACCATCGTTACTTTTTTGATCATTGCTTCCATGCTGTTTTGTGCAGGACTTAGCTACAAGGTGGTTTCATGGGCACTGGGACTTGGTATAGTGGGAGTTTCCGGCATACTGATATTTCTGATAAACGGCTCATCATTTTTAAAGGGCTATCAGAACAAGCGTATCATGGCGTGGCTGTATCCTGATGAGTATCCGCAGGACAGCTATCAGCAGCAGAACTCCATCATGGCCATCGGCTCCGGGCAGTTCTGGGGCAAGGGCCTTAATAACGACAGCATAGATTCCGTTAAAAACGGCAACTATATCGCAGAGCCGCAGACAGACTTTATCTTTGCGGTGGCTGCGGAGGAGCTTGGCTTTGTTGGCTCGGTGGCTATCATAGTTCTTTTGATCGCCATATCCGTGTTATGCATCAGGACCTCCAAAAAGGCGAGGAACCTGGCTGGGCAGCTCATATGTATCGGTATGGCATCCATAGTGGGGTATCAGGGGTTTGTTAATATCTGCGTTGTGACGGGACTTTTGCCCAACACCGGACTTACCCTTCCCTTTATCAGCTACGGGCTTACGTCGCTGGTCACGCTGTATGCCGGGATGGGGTTTGTACTGAATGTTAGCTTACAGACTAAGAAGGTATATTTATAAAAGATTCTTCGGGCTTCGCCCTCAGAATGACATGTCTCGCCAAAGCTGTCATCCTGAGCGAAGCGAAGGATATATAAATGGGGTATTTTTTAATGGGGGTTTTTTATGAACATTGGTTTAGTGGCACATGATTCAAAAAAGAAGCTGATGCAAAACTTCTGCATCGCATACCAGGGCATACTGGCGAAAAACGATCTGTATGCTACAGGCACTACGGGGCGTCTGGTGGAGGAGGCTACAAATCTTTCCATCCACAAGTATCTGCCCGGACACTTGGGAGGCACCCAGCAGCTGGGAGCCCAGATCGAGCACAATGAGATCGATCTGGTCATCTTTTTGCGGGATCCTCATACAAAAAAAGCTACGGAGCCGGATGTACATCCCATAGTCCGTCTATGCGATGCACACAACATCCCGCTGGCCACCAATCTGGCTACAGCGGAGCTTCTTATACTATCACTTGACAGAGGAGATCTTGAGTGGCGTGAAATGTACAAATAAGATCACCGCATTGCTTATGGCTTTTGCCCTGGCATTTGGGCTTTACGGCTGCGGCAATGTGGAAGTTGAAAATCCATATCAGGTATATGCGGACACCCAAAGCTACGGGATAGTATCCGGCGAACCCATATATGGCAGCGCTTATTTTACGGATGACAAATGCACTTATCTGAAGAAAAACAGAGGAGTCAAAAAGGTGGACTCCCAGGTTGCCGACGGCGGCGGGCTTTTTAACCTGGATACAAAAGAGATAAAATATGCCAAAAATATCAATAAGCGTATGTATCCCGCCAGCACCACAAAGATCTTGACTGCCTATACCGCGCTTAAATACGGTAATTTGGGACAGGAGATCACAGTTACGGAAAACGCCATGCAAAAGGATCCCGATTCCTCCGTGTGCAATCTGGCTGTGGGAGATGTGCTGACATTACAGCAGCTTTTGGAGGGGTTGATGCTTAGATCCGGCAATGATGCAGCTGTTGCCATAGCTGAGGGAGTAGGTGGCTCCGTGGATCATTTTATGCAGCTTATGAACCAGGAGGCCAAAATGCTTGGTGCCACCAATTCACATTTTGTGACACCCAACGGTCTTCCTGACGATAACCACTATACCACCATATACGACATGTATCTCATTACATCGGCGGCCGTACAAAACGAAGACCTGTTAAATATCATTTCAGCCACCAATGTGGAGGTCACTTACAAGGGTGCTGACGGAAATACAAAGCAGCAATCCTGGGCAAATACCTGTCAGTATCTTTCCGGTAAGTCCACTCCGCCGGAGGGCATCACAGTCATCGGTGCCAAGACCGGCACCACCGGACAGGCAGGGTACTGTCTCGTGACCTACGGACAAAATGATGCCGGGGAGCGGCTTATTTGTATAGTTTTTAAGGCTGACAGCAGATGGAATCTCTACTACCTGATGAACCAGGTATATGACACATTTGGAAAATAGAAAATGGCTCGCCGGAGGCGAGTCGGATCAGGTGTAAAACAAGCATAACAGAAAGCGAGGAAAAAACATGGCAGTATTAGTTACAGGCGGAGCAGGATACATTGGCAGTCATACCTGTGTGGAGCTTTTAAACGCAGGTTATGAGGTGGTGGTTTTGGACAATCTCTCCAATTCCTCCGAAAAGTCCCTTGATCGTGTAAAAGAGATCACAGGAAAGGACCTAAAGTTTTACAAGGGCGACATCCTTGACCGGGTGATCATCCAAAAGATCTTTGATGAAAACAAGATCGACTCCTGCATCCATTTTGCAGGCCTTAAGGCAGTGGGAGAGTCAGTTCAAAAGCCCTGGGAGTACTACAACAACAACATCACCGGTACACTTACCCTTGTTGATGTAATGAGACAAAACGGCTGCAAGAACATTATTTTCTCCAGCTCATCCACAGTATACGGAACCCCTGACGAGGTTCCCGTTACGGAAAAGACACCGAAGCATCCCTGCACCAATCCTTATGGCTGGACCAAGTCCATGTTGGAGCAGATCCTTTCCGATATACAGTTTGCAGACAAGGAGTGGAACGTGATCCTTCTCCGTTACTTCAATCCCATCGGGGCTCACAAGTCAGGTCGCATCGGAGAAAACCCCAACGGTATCCCCAACAACCTTATGCCTTATATCACACAGGTTGCTGTGGGCAAGCTTGAAAAGCTGGGTGTCTTTGGAGATGACTATGATACTCCCGACGGCACCGGTGTACGTGACTACATCCACGTGGTGGATCTGGCAGTCGGTCATGTAAAAGCTCTTAAAAAGATAGAAGAGAAGGCAGGTCTTAAGATCTATAACCTGGGTACCGGAACCGGCTATTCCGTTTTGGACATCGTAAAGAACTTTGAAGAGGCTACGGGTGTTAAGATTCCCTATGAGATCAAGCCCCGCCGCGCAGGTGACATAGCAGAGAACTACGCTGATGCTTCACTTGCCAAAGAGGAGCTGGGCTGGGTGGCTGAAAATGGCATCCGTGAGATGTGCGCCGACT
>CAMODS010000124.1 GCA_946611525.1 uncultured Lachnospiraceae bacterium
TTGTTGTCGCATTCGGAAGCCATTATAAGACGCTCCTTGCTGCGACCTGTCGTACTCGCTGCGGAGCGTCTTATAATGACCCCCGAATGCTCGCAACTGGTTATGAGAGTAATTTATTACTCGAATGCTCGCAACTGGTTATAAGAGTAATTCATTACTTGAATGTGTCGGCGGTTACTTTTTCGAGGTCTACGCCGGAGGTTTCCTTTACCTGAGTCATAAGTATGATAAGTGATATCACCATGAAGGGGATGCAGATGATCAAAAACAGTGCATCCATAGGAACAATGTCCAATGCGTTTATGCCGAGGAAGGCAAACTGTCCGATAAACATACCTGCTCCGATAAACACTGAGATGGTGCCCATGACGGAGGATCTCATTCCGGAAGGAGATGATTCGGCCGGCATGGTAAGGATCAATGTGTCACTCATGGACCATAGGCCCCCGATAGAGCAGCCGTATCCAATAGCCGCGACAACGGGTCCAAGTCCCATACGGCATGCAATTACAAATACCAAAAGTCCGATGATGGCGATGGAGCCCAGAAGCAGGCATACCTTTTTCCTGCCCAGCTTGTCAGAAAACATACCGGCCAGTATCGTCATAATGCCATTGAAGAAGGGATAGATCACCAACATGGTAGCCACCATCTCAGTACCCATGGCACCCTCTAATACAGTGGAATAATACGAGGTGTAGAACGTGGTGGCAAAAAATACGAAGCCTGCAATAAATATCCAGCGAAGCTGCTTGTTTGTAAAGATAAAGCGTATGGCCTTGAACACTCCGCCATCCTCTGAGGTGGCATTTTGATCATCCTCTTTTGCCTTAGCCGCCCTCTCTTCGGGAGTCATCCTCAGGTAACCTCGTCTCTGCTCTAAAAATACCGGCGTCTCCCTAACAAAGAAATATGACAATGCTCCTATGACGATGGCTGATACCACCGGGATGAAGTAAACCATCCTCCACGAACCGGGGTCGGAATCATTTAAAAACATCTTTGAAAATACCCCGATCAGGGATACGCTCATAAGGGCAACGCCCTTTGCGATGAAGCTGTAGGTAGCCCTCTTTTCTTTGGGAGCGGTCTCCATTATGTAAAGCACCTGCATGTCATTGGGTGTAAAAAACAACATGCACACCATACCCACGATATACTGTACCACACCGGTAGAGGTCATAACTACCAGCATGCCCAATCCCATACCTATGGTATTTATCATGAGAAAAATGCGTCGTCCAAAACGATCCGCCAGTGCCTTATAAAAGGGTGTGATCACCATCAAAAGCGTTGATATCTGCTGGATGGGCGCCACCAGGTTGAATGCCGATTTATACTCCGCAGAGTCTACGCTCCGGGATGCGATGTTGAAAAGATCAAACAATACATAAGGTTGCATTGCTGCGTTCATGTTGGAGGTGATCTCGTCTACAACGTAGATAATGGTCAGCACCACCATGATGATCCCTAAATAGTGCAAAGGAAGGGGCTTAGCCGCTATCTTGTCCAGCTTTGCCAGTTCCTTTTTCTCTTTTTCAAACTGCTTGTCTTCCATTGGTAAAAATGCCTTCTTTCTCTTATAATTAGTAAAGGGAACAGAGTAGAACCCTGTTCCCTATTATAATTCTTTTTATAAGTCGTGTCACCAACTATTTAACTGTGACAGTCACCACCTGCTTCAGTCCGTTTGCGGTGATCGTGATCTTTGCTTTACCCTTCTTTACGCCCTTTACAACGCCCTTTGCATTAACTGTGGCAACCTTTTTATTTGAGGACTTAAAAGTGATCTTGCCTGCAGGATCTGCGGTAGCACCAAGGTTTATAGTCTTGCCTGCTTTAATGGTTACCTTTTCACTCTTAACGGAAAGGTTTCCTGCCGCAAACTTTACAGGACTTGTCATAGGCTCTGTATCAAGTCCCTCGGGACCCACAGTAGCCACATCCTTTTCGCCTGAATCAAAGCCTGTTTTATAAGCCTTTGAAGATCCGCCAAGTATTGCCAGGTTGTCCATATAAAGCTTTGTTGTGCTTGCTGCCTTACCCGAGAATATGAGCTCCGGGAATACCACTACATCATCGGGTACGTCTGCGATCTTGGAAATGCCGCCACCTGCATACTGTGTCAACTTGATAGGCATGGCATCTATCTTTATATTGTAATAGTCACCAACTTCTGTTGCAGATAAAATGCTTGTAGCATTTGTCACTCCGCCAAAGGTGAAAGCCCCTGCAGAAAGTGAGAATGTGGGCTTAGCCACACCAATGGCACAGGGAATAGCGTCCTCACCCTGTACACCGAATACATTTAGATTAACAGCCATTGCATAGGTGGTCTTTTCCACTACCGCTGCCTTAGGAACAAAAAGGTCTGCGCTGAAGGTGTACTCCTCAGACTTTTTGCTTACGTCCTGATATCCGAATACTGCATGTATGTCAGATTCAGCTGAAAACGTGATGGGAAGAGCCTTGTTTGTAGGTGTAGCCTTTGCCTCCGCTGCTGCCGGCACCGCTGTAACAACCATTGCAGCCGCCAAAACTCCTGCAAGTAATTTCTTCATTTTCATATCACTTCCTCCTCTTTATTCCGGGACTCAACCTCCTGTCATTCTGAGGGCACAGTCCGAAGAATCTTTTTTATCACTACTGCAACATTATAATACATCTGCATCTTAATTTCGATCATTTTTTAAGGATACGGCTAAGCCTTGCAAGGGGCAGGCCAACCACGTTTAAATAGTCTCCGCTGATACGCTCCACCAAAAGGGCTCCCCGGCCCTGGATGCCATAAGCTCCTGCCTTGTCTAATGGTTCGCCGGTGGATACATAGGTGTCGATCTCCTCGTCGGAAAGCTCATAAAATGTCACATCCGTGATCTCATGAAAGGTCTCATGCCCTCGCCCGCCGTCAACGGTGGGTAAAACCACTGTCACTCCGGTCACCACCTGGTGGGTCCTGCCCGACAGTTCTCTTAGCATATTTTGAGCATCCGACTCGTCTATAGGCTTTCCCAGGATATCCCCGTCGATGGCCACAACTGTATCTGCTCCTATCACAGTTTTGTCCGGATACTTGTCCGCCACCGCCATGGCTTTTTTTAAAGACAACGCCTCTACCAGCTTTGCCGGATCAATGATCCCAAGGTTCTCATCCACGTCTGCTGCGTCAACTGTAAACTCATACCCACCCTGGGTCAATATCTCCCTGCGTCTGGGTGAGTTACTTGCTAAAACTATGGGCGTCCCGCTCATCCTATACAGCCTCCAGAGCCTGGGCTACGTCCTCTACGATATCATAGATGTGCTCAATGCCTACGGAAAGTCTGATAAGATCCGGTCCCACTCCTGCTGCCACAAGCTCCTCATCTGAAAGCTGGCGGTGAGTTGAAGATGCGGGATGGAGAACACAGGTGTGGGCGTCTGCCACATGGGTAGCTATCATGGCAACCTTTAAGTTCTTCATGAACTTCTCAGCCGCTGCCCTGCCTCCCTTTATCCCAAAGGAAATGACTCCGCAGGTACCGTGAGGCATATACTTCTTTGCTCTCTCGTAGTACTTGTTGCCGGGAAGTCCGGGATAGTTTACCCATGCCACCTTCTCATGTCCCTCTAAAAACTCCGCAACCTGCTGGGCATTTTCACAGTGACGCTCCACACGTACCGCCAGAGACTCTATACCCAGATTCAAAAAGTATGCATTCATGGGTGCCTGGATAGATCCCAGATCACGCATGAGCTGAGCCGTGCACTTTGTGATAAAAGCACCCTCATTCCCAAATTTCTCAGCATAGGTGATGCCGTGATAGCTCTCATCGGGAGTTGTGAGTCCCGGGAATTTGTCCGCATGTGCCATCCAGTCAAACTTTCCGGAATCTACTATGCAGCCACCGACAGTGGCATCATGTCCGTCCAGATACTTTGTGGTGGAGTGGATAACTATGTCTGCACCATGCTCAAAGGGACGGCAGTTTATGGGGGTGGCAAAGGTATTGTCCACGATAAGGGGCACCCCGTGATCGTGGGCAGCCTTTGAAAACTTGTCAAAGTCAAAAACAGTAAGCGCCGGGTTTGCGATAGTCTCACCGAATACTACCTTTGTGTTTTCCTTAAAGGCCGCATTTAACTCCTCTTCACTGATATCCGGATCCACAAAGGTAAAATCAATACCCATGCGTCTCATGGTCACATTGAAGAGATTAAAGGTGCCGCCATAGATGGCTGATGAAGCAATGACATGGTCTCCTGCTCCCGCCAGGTTAAACACTGAGAAAAATGATGCTGCCTGGCCTGATGATGTTAGCATTGCTGCGGTGCCCCCCTCCAAAGCTGCGATCTTTGCGGCCACCATGTCATTGGTGGGGTTTTGCAGCCTGGTGTAGAAATATCCGGGAGCCTCCAGATCGAAAAGCTTTCCCATATCCTCGCTGGTATCATATTTGAAGGTAGTACTCTGGATGATGGGTATCATCCTCGACTCACCATTTTTAGGCTCGTAGCCTGCCTGGATACACTTTGTTTCCTGTCTCATCTTTGTTCTCCTCTCT
>CAMODS010000125.1 GCA_946611525.1 uncultured Lachnospiraceae bacterium
GCCATGCAGTATCCCACAGTGGGAGTGTTTTTAGCCCTTTACGAGACCTTTGATCAAAAGGGTGCGAGGTCTGCAGTCTTTGATATTACTGACGACGCCGGTTTCTTTAAAAGCCTCTGTCTGGACAGACAGGCTTTGGGTGATAGCATCAGACCATTTTTGCAGACGCCTCTGGTGCTGCATCCCGAGATACTTTCCACCGTTCTTCGTGAGGACTGTGGAGAGGAGGTATTTGATAGGACGGGTATGCCCGCTTCCTACCTTGAACTTTCAAAAAAACTATCCCGGCTTTTTGATGAAAAGCCCGGGAGATACTATATCGAGTGTGTTGATGCGAACGACGTTCATGCCGTTTTAAGCGCGGATGAGAACACACCCGTAAGCTTTATCGACCTTACAAAAGAGGGTGATGACAAAGAAGCCCTGCAAAAGAGCCTTATCGATGCCGCACTTTCCGGAGGCAGGGTGGCTGTCCTTTGCAGGGATACAGACAGGCTTTTGCCCATTAAAAAAGAACTGGACCTGTTTCCTACCGTGTATATCTACGGTGGGGATGAGATGCCGGATGAGCTTTTACACGAGGCTTTCGGCATGATGAGCACTCCCGTAAGATTAATGCTTCCCGATGCGGATGAGCGGCTTTTTATCTGGGAGGAGAGGATAAAGCTGGAGGGAGTCACCACTGCGGAGGATGTTTCCATTCCTGCCATTGCGGATACCTATGGCTTTTCCTATTCCAGGATCTGCGAGATCTTGCGGCAGGTCAGGTTGTTTTTGAACACGGAGAACAAAAACGAGATAAACAGGGCCGAGCTTTTATCCATAGTTTTCCGTTACAATGCAGCTAATTTTTCAGGGCTTGCCACCAGAGTACATACCACCTATGTCTGGGATGATATCGAGATGGCCGAGGCCCAGGAAAAGAGACTTTTGGTGGCCTGTGACCGTTTCCGCTACCGTGACCGTATCGATGAGAAGTACGGTGTGGCTAAAAGGAACGCCTACGGCAATGGGGTTTCCGTGCTCATGTACGGCGCTCCCGGTACCGGCAAGACTATGGCGGCGCAGATCGTTGCAAACGAGCTGGGACTTCCCCTTTACCGGGTTGATGTTTCCCAGATCTTTTCAAAGTATATCGGCGAGACGGAAAAGAATCTCGGGCTTATATTTGATGAGGCCACAAAGGCCAATGTGATACTGTTTTTTGACGAGGCGGATGCGCTTTTTGCAAAGCGTACCGATGTGGGGGACAGCAATGACCGCTATGCCAATGCCGAGACGGCATTCCTTCTTCAAAAGATCGAGGCCCACAACGGCATGACCATTTTAGCTACGAACCTTTATCACAATTTTGATTCCGCCTTTGTACGTCGCATCACCTATGTGGTGCACATTGACAGTCCCGACGAGGCCACCAGGCTTCGGCTTTGGAAGCATACACTGCCGGAGACCTGCCGGTTTGCATCGGATGTTGATTTTGATTTCCTGGCTGAAAACTTCGAGCTTTCGGGCAGCAACATCAAATCAATCCTGCAGACTGCCGCCTACATGGCGGGCGCCAGGGATTTCTCGGATAAAAAGGGCGGTGCCGCCATCACAATGGCGGATGTGATAGTTTCCCTGCGATACGAGCTGGAGAAGCTGGGGCGCATAATAGACTCTACGGATTTCGGAAACTACGGAGTGTATTTATGAAAGAGCATGTTACCGAAAAAGACGAAAAATGGAAAGAGGGTTTGTCTGCCTCCGAGACAAAGACCATCGAGCAGGAGAAGTCCGTCAATGGAAAGACGGACGACAATTTCCATGCCACGGATGACAAGGAGTCTAAAACCTCTGATGATGACTGGGGCTATATTGATGACGGCTTTGACGCGGAGATATCCAGGATCCAAAAGGACGGCGGCGTAGTGGATGACAAACTTAGCGACATTGCCCAGGCTCTTTCAACCTGGAGGGGCGCCCTTTCCAATAACTACGTTTTGGATGACGCGATGGCCAAAAGTCAGGATGTGCCCACGGCCTCGGCCTACGGCGACCTGATCAGGCAGATCGATGAATATGAGCAGGACAACCGTGCCTGGTGCCTTCAGAGCAAATCCACCAAGGCCAGCTTAAAGAAGCTTAAAAACGTGGCCACCCGCCTTAATGAGACCATGATGAAGACCGCTGCGGAGTGCTATTCGGACATTGACGAGGATACTACCTACCGGGAGCTTTCCGAGATATCCAAGGATCCTGTTGGCTACAAGGCAAAGCAGCAGCTGCGTGCCGAGAACAAGAGGGTATTCGAACGACTCAATACCTATGATGACGAGATCCGCGGTGAGAAGAATATGGACGGACTGGTCAATCTGTTCATGCCTCAGGGTCAGGGTGGAAAGTGGGGCAGCGAGGAAAAAAGCTTTGCCCAGGATTTCATGAAGGACTATGCCACCAAATCCGAGGAAAAGCGCAGGCCTTATCTGGATATCCTCACTAAAAAGATGTTTGATATTGCCATCTCAATCGAAGCACTTACTCCCGAATACATGGCGGAGAATATGCCCAAGATGGAATACTTCAGGACCCAGCTTTCCTATTTTGAGGATGTGAGGAATGACCCGGTCAATGCGGCATATTTCCACAGATACGCTGAAAAGGAACAGAAAAAGCTGGATATCATCGACAAGATATCCACCAGCTTTACTCCCGGTGATTTTGTTACCAATGTAAAGGATGTAAACACCCGTGAGAAGTGGTACCGTCCTGACAGCAAGGACCAGAAGAGGCTGGATGACCTGATGAAGGAGCATGCCAACAACGACATGATAAATGACTTTATGTATGACACTAAGGTATCCATTACCAGATTAAAAACCAACAAATTATGATTTTGTTGCAATGTTGTTGCAATCGGTTTTGTATAATGTGTATTGTCGAAGGTAGTGTAGAGTTAACAGGTTTTATCAGTGTATGTTAATGGGGTTTTGTGGTTGTTAAAAAACAACAAATAGTATAAAATATGAAAGTAGTTATAAATTTCAGGGACAAGTTCATAAGAAGGGAATTGGTCAGACTCATTTCCGAGCGGTATCCCAACAGCCAGGCGGAGGTTTTTAATGATCCTCTGATGGCGGCCAGATCGGTATACGTGGATCCGGTTGATGTTGTGATAATCGGGCTTGAGGGTATTAAGCTTATTTCCATGCTTAAAAAGCGTGGCGAAGGTATCCGCGTGGTCATCCTTGCGGAGAATGATTCCCATCGTGATGATGCGTATTCCCTGGGGGCGGACGCATACATATCTATGCCCGTTAAAAGCGATGAGCTGTATTCGGCCATAGACGGGACCCTGTCTTCTGAATTCTTGTAATAAGGAGGTTTTTTTCACATGAAGCTTAAGGGCAGTCAGAAAATCCTGCTTGCAGTCGCTTGTCTGTGCTATGCAGGGTTTTTATTTTCGTTTGTAAAGTCCTTTTCCTACGGCATTTTAGGCAGCGCCATAGGGATGGGGATTTTCTTTTTGCTTGTGATCTGTCTCGGAGTTCCCGGGGATGAGGAGGAAGAATACATGGATGATGAGGCCTCCGAGGTTCCCGAAAGTGAACGAGTCAATGTCAATTCCCTTATCGACCAGCTGGCTGAGCGCCGCGAGGATCTTGATGATGCCAATGACACCATTGCTTCCCGCGACGAGGAGATCGAAAAGCTGAAGCAGACCATCGAGGACGGCAGGACAGAGCTTGCAGAGGCTAATAACCAAAAGCAGTTTTATATTGAAAAGGTTGCTTCTCTGGAGGCATCCCTTAAGGCTGCAACCAATAAGCTAAATGCCGAGGGAGAGGGCAATTACGAGACTATTTTGCCCGATGCGAAAAACGATCCTCCCAAGGTTATCAATATCGGAGAGGCAGCCGAGAAGGCCGCTGCCGATCTGGAGGAGGATGCGAAAAAAGCAGGTATCTCCATCCGCACAGTTTCTACGGATGCGACTCTCATGGTAAAGGCTTCACCCTCCATGATCGATGTACTCTTTAAAAATATCATCGATAACGCCATCAAGTATATGAGCAAGGAGGGGACGCTGCAGATCACCATATCCAGGATCGAGCAGGAGCTTTTCATTGTAATGAAGGACAATGGTGCCGGACTTTCCGCTTCAGAGACGGAGCATATATTTGAGCTTAACTTCCAGGGTACCAACCGCATCAGCGGTAACGGACTTGGCCTTGCTCAGGCCCGTGCTATCGTTGAATACTACGGCGGCATGATCTATGCACGAAGCAGTGTTGGAAGCGGCATGGGAATCTACATCCATCTGCCTTCTGCACTTTAAAATGTATTTGTCATCCTGAGCGTATTTGTCATCCTGAGCGTATTTGTCATCCTGAGCATAGCGAAGGATCTTAAAAGGAGTTTTTACAATGAAAAGATTTATAATATTACTTATATTTGCATTTCTTA
>CAMODS010000126.1 GCA_946611525.1 uncultured Lachnospiraceae bacterium
TGCCGTATCCCTCGGAAAAGCCGCAGCCAAAGGCATTGATCATGGTCTTGATCTCGGCATTGGCCAAGACCTTGTCGATGGAAGCCTTTTCAACATTAAGAATCTTACCGCGGATGGGAAGTATAGCCTGATACATGCGGTTCCTGGCGGTCTTTGCTGAGCCGCCGGCGGAATCTCCCTCTACTATAAATATCTCACATTTGCTGGCATCCCGACTCTCACAGTTAGCCAGCTTTCCATTGGTATCAAAGGAAAACTTTTGTTTTGTGAGCATGTTGGTCTTGGCCTTTTCCTCGGTCTTTCGGATCTTGGCCGCACGCTCGGCACAGGAGATGACCTTTTTAAGAGTATCCAGATTACGGTCGAAAAAGAGCTGTATCTGGTCTCCCACCACCTTGCTGGTAGCCTTGGTGGCATCCTGGTTGTCAAGCTTGGTCTTGGTCTGACCTTCGAAACGGGGATCAGGATGCTTTATGGAGATCACAGCCGTCATGCCGTTTCTGACATCAGTGCCGGTAAAGTTGGCGTCCTTGTCCTTAAGGTTACCAAGCTCCCTGGCGTAGGTATTGATCGCCTGGGTAAAGGTGGTCTTGAAGCCTGTGATATGGCTGCCACCCTCGGAGTTGTAAATATTGTTACAAAAGCCAAGGATATCCTCATGAAACTCGTTGCAAAACTGGAAAGCTGCCTCCACCTGAATGCCGTCGGACTCTCCCGATAAGTAAACCACATCGTGGATAGTCTCTTTATTTTTATTGATATCCTTTACAAAGCCGACTATACCATCAGGCTCATGGAAAACTATATGCTCCGGCTCATCACCCCTGAGATCGTCATAGATGATGGTAAGCTTTGGATTAAGGTAGGCCGTCTCATGCATACGGCTCTTTACATCCTCCGCTCCGAATCTGGTCTTTTCAAAAATAGTGGGATCCGGAAGGAAATTGATCTTTGTTCCTGTCTTTTTAGTCCTGCCGGTAACAGGTAAAAGTCCCTTGTCCAGCTTGATCACAGGCTTGCCCTGCTCATACCGGTCATGGTGGATCTCACCGTCACGGAAGATCTCCACGTCAAAATATGTGGAAAGCGCATTTACCGCAGATGAGCCCACTCCGTGAAGACCACCACTGGTCTTATAGGCACCGTCGTCAAACTTACCGCCGGCATGAAGGGTGGTAAAAACCAGACGCGCTGCTGCCACTCCCTTTTCATGCATATCCACGGGAACTCCGCGTCCGTTGTCCTCAACAGTACAGGAACCATCACGCTCCAGTGTAACGTGGATCTCGCTGCAGTATCCTGCCAGATGCTCGTCCACAGAGTTGTCAACTATCTCATAGATGCAGTGATTCAGTCCCTTTCGGCCGGTACTTCCGATGTACATACCCGGACGCTTTCTGACTGCCTCCAGTCCCTCAAGTACCGAAATGGAATCTGCACCGTAATCATTCTTTTTTGCCATATCATACCTCGCAATAAAAAACCTTCAATATGATCAGACCCCTATATCTAACCAT
Source organism: uncultured Lachnospiraceae bacterium (assembly GCA_946611525.1). GTDB lineage: Bacteria > Bacillota > Clostridia > Lachnospirales > Lachnospiraceae > JAILEN01. Next base: position 1,518 of record CAMODS010000126.1, read on the forward strand.
ACCGAAGGGATTGTACCACAAAATCTTGTGGGTTTCAATGTTTTTTTGAAATAAAATCGAACAAATTTTCGTACGTTTTTTTGCAACTTTTTATTGCATAATCGCCGTTAAATACTATAATAATTATTGTTGTGGGGCATTGGCGCAGTTGGGAGCGCGCTACATTCGCATTGTAGAGGCCGTGGGTTCGACTCCCATATGCTCCACTATTTTTTTGCGGTAATACTCCGCCACTCACCCTGCTCTAAGGTATCTATCACCATAAAGCCTGCATCTCTTAAGCAGTCATATACCTCTTCCACCTTAAAATCGATGATCCCGGAAGTGATAAGGATTCCGCCGGGCTTTAGCGCACGGTACAGCGCCTTTGGCATGCTCATGATGATATCTGCCAAAAGATTTGCAAAAATGATCTCATATCCGCACTCGGGGATGCGGCCGCCAAGGGTCTCATCCTGCGACAGATCTCCAACCATAAACTCCCCAAAGAACTTCTTTGAAACATTCCTTTTCATATTGTGATAAGAGGAAGCCACGCAGTCCGGATCTATATCCACTCCGGCGATAAAACCGGCTCCCAGCTTTTGGGCGATCACTGAAAGGATACCTGAACCACAGCCCACGTCAAACACGGTGTCACCGGGCTTTAGATACTTCGGTATCTGCTTTATTATAAGCTGGGTGGACTCGTGATGTCCCGTGCCAAAGCTCACTCCCGGATCGATCTGTACCACCGTTTTGCCTGCCGCCTCGGGGCCCGGCTCCTCCCAGCTGGGATGGATGTATATATCTCCTACGGAAAATGCATGGAAAAAGGCTTTCCAGTTGTTGGCCCAGTCCTCATCACGGGTGATACTGCGGCTGACTGTACCGGCACCGATATCGATACCGTTTTTCCTGAGTTCCGAAACAGCAGTGGACACCTCCATGGCGATCCGCTCGCCGTCAGCCCCCTCTTCCACATAAAAATGAACTCTGGCTGTGCCGTCATCATCCCAGTCATCCGGGGTCAGCTCCTCATAATCGGCGCCCTGGATCTCATCATGTACCGGAGCGTGATCCTCTATCTCCACCGCATCATATCCCAGACCGTAAAGGACTCCGCATACCTCATCCTCTGCTTCAGTAGTAGTCTCAACCGTAAATTTGATCCACTGCATATCTTTCCTCCACTAGTGCCGGCGTCTTTCGATGCCCCTCTCCTTGTAAAATCTATCCTTGTTTGCGTACATATCCGCATCAGCATAGCGTTCCAGATCATCTATGGATGCCCCGGGGTACTTGCTTAATGCAGCATATCCTACGGACATGGTGATCTCCTCAGTGTATATGCCATGCCATTCCTTTGCCCTTTCACCTATCTTCTCACGTATCGTCTCGGGCTCCTTTGTATGGAGCACAGCCATAAACTCGTCACCGCCGGTCCGATATACCTTGCCCTTGTTGCCAACAGTCAGCGCCAGGCAGTTTGCAGCTCCCTTGATCAGCTCGTCTCCGGCTGCATGTCCCTTTGTATCATTTACATTTTTAAGCCCGTTTACATCTATGGAGAATAATACAAAATCATCGGAAAGCACGCCGTTTCTGATCTCCTTCAGGTCCTCGTCATAGCACCTTCGGTTAAAAAGTCTCGTCATCTCATCCGTCATGGATATCCTGATGAGAAGCTCCTCTCTTCTTTTTTCCTCATCCACATTTCTGGTGGTATAGATCACCACATTGGGGATACCGTCAAGGGTGGAATCAACGGTGATATACTGGGCACGAAACCAGCCGGATATCACATCAATAAAGTCCGCACTGATAAGCTTTTTCTGGGAGAGTCTCGACCTTACGGTCTTGATATTTGTAAAAGCCAAAAACTCATCTATCTGGTCCGGCATCACCTGCTTTTGGATCCGCTGGTTCATGAGGGTATGTGTCTGGGAGCTGAGATCGATACCATGTTTTATCTGCTCCTCATCGCGGAGAGACATCTCAGTACTATTTACAAAATCGATAAGATTTACGTTGTCATAGATCTCGGCCATGGAATCAAGGATGTCCATTTTTTCCCCCATTGCCTCTTCCTGCTCTATGATCTTTCGCCTCTGTTCAAAAAGGTCCTTGAAATAACCTACTGTAAGCTTTTCTATAGTATAGGCAGAAGCCACCATGATAATGGTCTCTATGGTAAAGCCGCTCATCACATCCATAAAGTAGGCTGTCACATCTTTGTACTCAGGCTTTAGCGCCGCCTCATAGGGAGCTGAGATCCAGGTGGTGATAAGCATCAGTGCGTAGTTTTGTATCACTGCATAAAAGAAAATATATTTATCGCAGAAAAGCAGGCTCAAAAGGGGAACTAGAAACCAGGTGAGAAAAATACTCACATGGGAATAGGACATGTATGCCAAAAGCGCATTTAGTGTAGCCAGGGCAAATATGCATGTAAAAACCTTGTCCGGGAATTTTTTTAACAGCACAAAGTGTATACAAGCCATAATGATGAGAGTCACTGAAATATTGACACAGGTAGCGTAAGTGATCTCAGGAAATATCCCACCTTTTATACCCGATGCAATGGCAGGTCCCGCCAGTACAAAAAACCAAAGCACCCTGTTTAGGTAGCCGTTAACCTTTATGCGGTTTTCATGTAAAAATTCACTGTATTCTGACATAATAAAGCCTCCTATTTGCAGTGGTCAGATAATGATATTATATAACAAAATTTATGTTTGTGTACGGTTAAACATATAATTTCGTCAAAAAAAGGAAGATGGGGCAATTCCCATCTTCCTCTGTTACTGATCAATCCCAGCCTATTATGGTTTAGTATGCAACGCCCTGGGCGAGCATTGCTTCAGCAACCTTTTCGAAGCCGGCGATGTTGGCACCCACTACCAGATTGCCCTCATGGCCATA
>CAMODS010000127.1 GCA_946611525.1 uncultured Lachnospiraceae bacterium
AAAAGCTCCTGGTCCTCCTCATAGAGCTTTAGTCTGCCATATCTGGTAAGTCTGTCCAAAACCACTCCGTTGGCCCTAAGTGAAGTAGCAAAGTAAACCAGATTACTCTCCAGCTCATGGAGGTCCACCAGATCCACATCCTCCGTGTCCTGATCGATCCTTTCCTCAATCTCCGTCCGCTTTCTGTCAATAGTGCGAAGCAAACTCTGGTACACCATACAGGCGTTGTACAAAATCTGATAGGTAAAACGCATCTGCTTTTTGGTGGAAAACTCCCTGACACGCTGATCGATGAACGTACGAAGTACCGCCGTCTCCTCCGAGCACACGGTAATGATCACATCTTCCTTGACCAGTATGCCTAAGGGGATAGTGGTATAGGTATGGCGATTGTTCCTGACCTCCGCTGTGGGTATATCCACCAGGATCAGAGTATAATCGTCCTCAAGGCTCATACGGGAGCTCTCCTCGTCATCCAGTGCCGCCCGTATATCGGCTATATCAATATCAAATTGTTCACTGATGGCGCCGCACTCCTCCAAAGTGGGATCCGTAAGCTTGACCCAGCAGCCAATATCATAATCTGCAATCTCACTGATGATGCGGTCGTCTGTCCTGTAAATATTGATCATAAGACACATTATACTCTTATTTACTGACATAGGCAAACTAAAAAACCCCGGATCCTACAGATCCGGGGGAAATATGCAAGAGATGTTATTTCCTTGAAGCAAGCTCCTCATTTAAAGCCACAACCTCATCTTTTCCAAGGTTGTATCCAAAATGCAAAAGCAAAGCCATGATGATGTACATCACGAAGGGCAATAGAGTAGCCAGTGTATATATGCCGTTGTTGACCTCCGTGGTCTGCTTTACTACCTCAGAGCTTCCGGCGGTAGCTGCCACATAACCTATGCCTGCCAAAAGTGCATTGAAGCTGACACCTGCTATGGTCTGTCCCATCTTTCTGAAGAAGGAGAAAATGGCATAGGACGTACCCTCCTCACGCTTGTGAGTCAGCTTGTCCTGGTAGTCGATGGCGTCGGATACCAGTGCCCATACCTCCATAGTAAAGAAGGTAAGACCGATACCTGTAATAAAAAGACCTGCCAGAAACAGAACCGCACTGGGCAGCTTTACAAAATACATGATCAGATAAACCGCAGCTGCCAAATATGCTCCGAACGCACAAAGCTCCTTTTTTCCGAACTTTAAGACCAGCTTATTAAGAAACGGCATAAAGAGTGCCATGGGCAGGTATGTAGCCACGGGAACAAGCGCCTGCATGCCGGGTGCCTCATAGTAGTTCTTGAAAAGATAGGTATTGGCTGTATTGGAGTACATGTTGCCGGCGATCAAAAGCATGGATGCCAGTGAAAGTGTAACAAAGGGGCGGTTTTTAACCAGAGAGCCAAGCACTGTAAATACCGTATCTCCCTTTTCCTTTGGAGGAGCGATAACCGTCTCCCTTGTCAGCCTGTAGTTGAGCTGATAAGCAACAAGCTGCAACAGCACGATGACTAATATAGCTGAAAACATCTTGTGGTTGTCAAGATACTTTGCTCCGTTAGATGCTGTAGAATATACCACCAGCGGCAGGATCACGGAGCCTGCCATCTGTCCGATACCCGCACCGAATGTACGAGCCATGGAAAGTGTGGAGCGCTCCTTGATGTCACGGGTCATAACCGTAGCCATGGAGCCGTAGGGGATATTAACACCGGTGTACATCATGCCGTAAAAGATGTATGTGATGTAGGCATACAACAGGTAGTGGTTAAAGTTGGGGATGATGTCATTGATGGGTAAAAACAGAAGTATCAAAGATACCATCATTGCCCATGAAAACCGATACACCCAAGGTCTGAAGCGTCCTTTGGGATTGGGTTTCCTGGAATCTACAAATGCTCCCATCATGGGATCATTGATAGCGTCCCATAATCTTGCCACCAAAAACAGTATCGTAAGCTTTGCGGGATCTATACCAAATACATCGGTGTAGTACACATTAAGAAATGTACTGATAACGCCGAATGCCAGCACTCCGCCGGTATCCCCCAGGGCGTATCCGATGATATTCTTCGCCGAAAGCTTCTCCGTAGTCTGTGTTGTCTTTTCCTCACTCATTTTTTACTTCTCCCTCCTTGTCGGAATCCGATTTTGATGCTATTTTGACAGATCTATGCGTCTGACTGCATCGCGGACTGCCAGAACCCTGGAAGGACTAACAGATAACTCATCAACTCCCATTCGTAAAAACTCCTCAGTAAGCGAGGTGTCGGCTCCCAACTCTCCGCATATGCCAACCCACGCACCGCCTTTGTGACCGTTTTCCACTGTCATCCTTATAGACCTCAGGATGGCGGGATGATGGGCATCATATATATTATCCAATGCAGGGTTTTGTCTGTCAATAGCCAATGTGTACTGAGTCAGGTCGTTGGTTCCTATGGAGAAAAAGTCAACCTCTTTTGCCAGCTCCTCGCTCATCCATACAGCGGCGGGAGTCTCGATCATGATCCCAAGCTCTACCTCGCCGTAGAAGATGCCCTGACCGTCAAGCTCGCTCTTTACTTCGGAGACTATGTCTTTGATCCGCTTTACCTCATCCACGGATATGATCATGGGAAACATGATGGCGATATTTCCGTAATAGCTCGCACGGTAAAGCGCCCTAAGCTGTGTCTTGAAAATATCCACCCGGTCGAGACAGATGCGGATGGCACGATAACCCATGGCCGGGTTGTCCTCGTGGGCCAGTTCAAAATAGTCCACCTGCTTGTCTGCTCCGATATCAAGGGTACGAATGATGACCTTTTTCCCCGCCATATTCTCAGCAACGGTCTTGTACGCCTTAAACTGCTCCTCTTCTGTAGGATAGGTGTCGGACTCCAGATATAAAAACTCACTTCTGAAAAGTCCGATGCCGCCGGCGTCGTTTTTTAGAACCTCCGCCACATCAGCCACGCTACCTATATTAGCATATATGTTGACCTTTTTTCCATCTAAAGTCACATTTTCTTTTCCCTTTAGCTCCAAAAGCATCCGCTCTTTTTCCAAAAGCTCTGCTTTTTTGGCGGAATACTCAGCGGCCGTAGCCTCATCGGGATCTATAATAAGCTCCCCCGAATAGCCGTCCACTATGGCGTCATGCCCCTCTATATCATCGGTGAAATCAATACCGATAAGGGCAGGGATGTTCATGGCCCGTGCCAAAATAGAGGTGTGGGAATTGGTGGAACCATGGCGCGTCACAAAGGAAAGCACCAGTGATTTGTCAAGCTGTACCGTCTCAGAAGGAGCCAGATCATCCGCCAGGATGATCACCGGCTCCGTGGCCGAAATCCCACCGGATACGGCACCGGTCAATATATCAACCACCCTTTCGGAGATATCCAAAAGATCCGCTGCCCTGCCCCGCATGTACTCATCATCCATGGCCGCAAACATCTGGGAAAAATTATCCCCGGTAGTGGCCACCGCATACTCTGCACAAACTCCCTGGGAACGTATTATGTTTTCCACAGACTCCACATAATCAAGATCATCCAGCATCATCTGGTGGACTTCAAAAACCTCTGCATTGGCGGCTCCCACCTCAGTAAGTGCTTTTTCATAAAGCTCTCCAAGCTGATCCTTTGCAGTATCTCTGGCAGCTATCCATCTTTTTACCTCAGCCTCCGTGTCCTCAACCTTTTCACGTCTGACTGTACTTTCTTCTTTCTGATATAAAGCAAGTTTGCCGATAGCAATACCGGCAAACACGCTTTTTCCTTTATATCTTTGCATATGTATATCCTCAGAAGAATCACTGTAATAAATAGATAAAATAATAGTAATATGCTGCCGCTGCAAGGATGCCGCACGCTGCGATAACCGCTGCAACGATGCCTGCCTTGCCTTTTTTTGCACCGGATATGGGAGCAACCTCACCGCCCTTGTATTCGGGAGCTTTGATAACACTTTTTAAAAGCTCGTCTGCCTTGCTGATACCGTCCGCTATAGGTGTCTTTACCACGGGTTTCCCGATAAACCGCTCCATGGCCACCTCGCTGTCCGCCGCCACTATAACGCCTTTTGAGTTTGCTATATCCTCCTCAGTAAGGACATTTTTAGCTCCGGCAGAGCCAATGGTCTCCACCTTTATGGTCTGCCCTGCTGCCTCAGCTGCTTTATTAAGTGCCTCAGCTGCCATGTATGAATGTGCTATACCCGTGTCACAGGCGGCAACCGCCACGATATCATATCCCGATGCCATACTTAGCCTCCTAAATCTGTCAATAATGCTTGCCCATCTGATCCAGCAGTCCACGTACATCGGACTCAGATGA
>CAMODS010000128.1 GCA_946611525.1 uncultured Lachnospiraceae bacterium
CATTTTCGGGTGTCGCCTCCTGTCATTCTGAGGAGCGAAGCGACGAAGAATCTTATACCCGCTTCTTGTTGTTTGTACACCCTAAGAGGTAATCGATGCTGCATCCAAACCGGTTCGAGATCTCTATCAGCACATTGGTGGGGATGTCACGTCGGCCGATCTCATAGTACGAATAAGCTACCTGTGATACATTCAGGTAGTCTGCCATATCCTCCTGGGACAACTCCAGCTCTTCCCGAAGCTCCCTAATATGTGGATATTTCAGTTCGATTGCGCTCATACATTATCTCCCCGTTAGCTTTTAGCTTTGGTAATAAGTATGATACACAAAACAGAATGTTATATTTAAAAACAAAACAAATTGTTATAAAGATATTTTTCATTATATCGTGCGGACCAGATTTGATTATTATAAACCCAAAGGATTCAACATATGATATAATTAACCCGTCACGTGTTATGTGGCGGGTTTTTTTATATTGAACTATAAAGGGAGAGGAATCTATGAACAGACAGTTTAAAATAGCTATAAACGGTGTGATACTGGCGGCGATCATGGCACTGGCAGCTTATTTAGGAGTTTTTTTCAGGATAGACCAGTGGGCTGCTGACGCATTATATCAGAATCCCAGGGCAACCTCCGGAAAGATCATGGTAGTGGGTATCGACGAAAAAGCTCTTGAAGAGTTGGGACCTTTTCAGACCTGGACCAGGGACAATGTGGCGGCTGCCCTGGAGTATCTGGCCAGTGATCCGGACAATATGCCGGCAGTGGTGGCCATTGATACACTTTATTCGGGTGAGAGTGATAACGGTGAAGCGGACGAGCATCTGGCTCGGGCGGCGGCTTCCCTTCCCTGTGTGATCACGGCGGATATGGCACAGTTTGGCACCACAGGCACATTGTCAGATGACGGTACTTACTCCATAAACAATTATTCGGTGCTGGGCTTTGAGGAACCTTATTCAGCTCTTAAGGATGCTACGGTCCAGGGCCACATAAACGCTATGAATGATGTGGATGGAATACTCCGCCACGGACTTTTGTATGTGGATGTAAACGGAGAAAAGATATATTCCATGGCAGCAATGGCAGCTACGGAATATGCAAAGAGTCATAACATGGACATCACCATGCCTGATACCGGAAGTATCGGGCAGTATTCCGTGGCATACTACGGAAATCCCGGAACCTACTATGAAGGCATTTCCCTGGTTGATCTGATAAACGGTGAGATAGACACCTCAGCCTTTAGGGACAAGATCATTTTCATCGGGCCCTATACATCAGGGCTTTTGGATAGCGTATATACGCCCATTGCCCGTGGTGAGCAGATGTATGGTGTGGAGTTCCAGGCCAACTGTGTGGAGATGATCCTGGACGGGAACTACCGACGCGAGGTTTCCGACGTGCTTCAGGTGGTGATCCTTCTTATCATCATCTTTTTACTGTATCTGGTTTTAAGCAGGACAGGCTTTTTGTCTTCAACGCTTGTGGCACTGGCAGCAGTGGCGGTATCCGCCGGTGCAAGCTTTTTGTTCTATCAAAAGGGTTGGCTTTTGCATCCTCTGTGGATCCCTATAGGAGTGGTAGCGGTGTATGTCATCACCACATTGAGCAGGTATCTGGCAGCCCTCAGGGAAAAGCAGCGGGTACAGAACACCTTCCAGCGATATGTATCTCCCGAGATCGTGGCCGACATCCTAAAGGAGGGTACGGACTCACTGGGACTGGGAGGAAAGCTTACGGATATCGCAGTGCTTTTCGTGGATGTCCGCGGTTTTACCACCATGTCCGAGCGGCTTGACCCCGAGACTGTGGTAAAGATCCTTAACCGTTACCTTGGTATGACCAGCGAGTGTATCGCCAATAACAAGGGTACTTTGGATAAGTTCGTGGGGGATGCCACCATGGCATTCTGGGGAGCACCCCTTCCGGATGATGATGCTGTGTACCATGCCGTGCGCACGGCACTGGATATCGTGGCCGGTTCCGAGCGGGTATCTGCGGAGCTTTCGGAGGAGATAGGCGAGGAGCTCCACGTGGGCGTGGGCGTGCATTACGGACCGGCGGTCGTGGGAAATATCGGCGCAGAGCGGCATATGGACTACACGGCCATCGGTGACACGGTTAACACCGCAGCCAGGCTTGAGGCCAATGCCCCCGGAAGCACGGTCTATGTCAGCCGCACGGTGTGCGATATCTTAGGTGACCGGATCACCGCCACCTCCCTTGGCGATACCGTAAAGCTCAAGGGTAAGGCGGATGGATTTGAGGTGCTCAAGGTAGAGAGTCTTAAATAAAAGATTCTTCGCTTAGCTCAGAATGACAAACCATCCCAAGCACTCGCTTACTGTCATCCTGAGCGTAGCGAAGGATCTTAAAAATATTAGTTTTAAAAAAAGCATAAAGTGTTATAATAATGTGTGGGTTTTCGTATGAAGCCCACACATGTATTATTTTTAAGTAATGAAGGAGTTCGAAATGGGTGTAAAGACATTCAAGGGCGGAGTCCATCCCTATGACGGGAAGGATCTGTCAAAGTCAAAGCCTGTACGCGAGCTAAAGCCCAAGGGAGAGCTGGTATTTCCCCTGTCGCAGCACATCGGTGCGCCTGCCACACCCGTGGTAAATGTGGGGGATACGGTACTTCGCGGGCAAAAGATCGCGGAGGCGGGAGGTTTTGTCTCATCTCCTATCTATTCATCTGTTTCCGGCACGGTTCGCGCCATCGAGCCTCGCCGCGTGGCAGTGGGAGATATGGTCAATTCCATCGTTATCGAAAGCGATGGCAATTTCATTGAGACAGGTTTTACGGAGCATGAGGACATCGAGGCTTTATCCAATGAGGAGATCATCAATCTCATCAAGGAGGCCGGCGTAGTAGGCATGGGAGGTGCAGGCTTCCCTACTCACGTCAAGCTTTCTCCAAAGAACCCTGATGGCATCGAGTACATCATCGCCAACTGTGCTGAGTGCGAGCCCTATCTGACATCGGATTACCGGCGCATGATCGAGGAGCCGGAGAAGCTGGTGGAGGGCATGAGGATAGTATTAAAGCTCTTCCCCAAGGCGCAGGGCGTTTTCGGCATCGAGGACAACAAGCCCGACTGTATAGCAAAGCTTTCCGAGCTTGTGAAAAATGAGCGCCGTATGAGTGTTCAGCCTCTGATGACAAAGTACCCCCAGGGTGGAGAGCGTCAGCTTATCCATGCGGTTACGGGACGTGATATCAATTCCAAGATGCTTCCTGCCGATGCAGGATGTATAGTGGACAATGTGGAGACCCTTGTGGCCATCTACAACGGCGTTCGCTTTGGCAGACCTCTTATGAACCGCACCTTTACAGTTACCGGTGATGCGGTGGCAGATCCCAGAAATTTCTCCATCTGCATAGGTACCAATTTTGCCGAGCTTTTAGAGGCGGCAGACGGGCTGCATACAGAGGCTAAAAAGCTTATAGCAGGCGGTCCCATGATGGGCTTTGCACTTTTTGACTTAAATATCCCCACCACAAAGACCACCTCGGCTCTTTTGTGCTTAAGTGAGGATGAGGCGTCCAAATATGAGACCACGGCATGTATCAACTGTGGCCGCTGCGTGGAGGCATGCCCGGAACAGCTCGTTCCGTCAAAGCTTGCCGACTTTGCCGAGCACAAGCAGTTTGATATGTTTGAAAAATGGTACGGACTTGAGTGCGTAGAGTGCGGAAGCTGCAGCTTTGGCTGTCCTGCACGTCGTCATCTGGCACAGTCCATCAAGTCTGCCAAGAAGCTGGTTTTGGCTTCAAAGAGAAAGAAGTAGGAGGAAGGATAAATGGATCAGACATTTCATGTGACATCCAATCCCCATGTCAGGGCCAAGGATGATACACAGCGGATAATGCTGTATGTGATCATTTCCTTACTTCCTGCAGCGGGATTCGGTATTTACAATTTCGGCGCCAGGGCGCTTTTGCTCATAGTTTTATCCATCGCCAGCTGTGTGGCCAGCGAGTATATCTATGAGAGATTACTTCATAAAAAGAACACCATCGGGGATCTCTCCGCAGTGGTAACAGGACTTCTTTTGGCACTTAACCTCCCCAGTTCACTTCCCTGGTGGATGGCTGTTTTGGGCGGTGCATTTGCCATTATCGTCGTAAAGATGCTTTTCGGCGGACTGGGACAGAACTTCATGAACCCGGCTTTGGGAGCACGTTGCTTTTTGATGATCTCCTTTACCGGTGCCATGACCAACTTCTCAGCCTACAAGGGCTATGCAGATGTATTTTCCGGAGCTACGCCCCTTGCTACCTTAAAGGCAGGCGGCTCGGT
>CAMODS010000129.1 GCA_946611525.1 uncultured Lachnospiraceae bacterium
CACATAACTGATCACCTTTCACATCATAAGCCATTAGATTATAGTACAAAACCGTTTATTTGTCGATTGAAAAATCCATAAAATCTTTTTATTATAATGACGTTGTTTTATTATAAGTGCGTTGATTATTAAGGAAATGATTATGAATAAGATTTACAAAGTCGGAATCGATATCGGATCTACCACTGTAAAGGTAGCTTTTTTGGACGAAGCAGATAATCTCATTTTTTCAGATTACGAGAGACATTTTGCAAATATCAGAGAAACACTCCACAATCTTATGGCAAAGGCCAAGCAAGTCACAGGTGACTGTGATATCTGCCCCGTTATCACCGGCTCAGGTGGTCTGACCTTAGCAAAACATTTAGACATTCCCTTTACCCAGGAAGTGGTGGCTGTGTCCACAGCACTTACCCACAGTGCGCCAAAAACGGATGTAGCCATCGAGCTTGGCGGAGAGGATGCCAAGATCATTTATTTTGAAAACGGCAACGTGGAACAGCGCATGAACGGCATCTGTGCCGGAGGAACCGGTTCTTTTATCGATCAGATGGCCAGCCTCATACAGACTGACGCCAGTGGCCTCAACGAATACGCAAAGGGCTACAAGGAGATCTATCCCATAGCCGCCCGCTGCGGAGTGTTTGCAAAAACCGATATCCAGCCGCTGATAAATGAAGGCGCCACCCGTGAGGATCTGTCCGCCTCCATCCTTCAGGCTGTGGTAAACCAGACCATTTCAGGCCTCGCCTGCGGAAAACCCATCCGCGGACATGTGGCATTTTTAGGCGGCCCCCTCCACTTTTTGGATCAGCTGAGGGAGACCTTTATCCGCACCTTAAAGCTTGATGACGAGCATACCATCATCCCCGAAAACTCCCATCTTTTTGCAGCCATCGGTTCAGCATTAAACTATACAAATGACAGTATCAGGCCACTTGATAAAGTCATCGACTCCCTGTCAAATGAGCTTCACATGGAGTTTGAGGTGGCACGCTTAGAGCCGCTTTTCGAAGATGAAAAGGCTTACGACGAGTTTTTGTCACGCCACGGAGAAAACCATGTTCCCACCGGGGATCTGGCCACCTACAGCGGCAACGCATATTTAGGCATCGACGCCGGCAGCACCACCACAAAGGTGGCACTCATAGGTGAGGACGGCAGGCTTTTGTATTCATTCTACGACAACAACAACGGTTCACCCCTTTTGACTTCAATCAGAGCCATGAAAGAGATCCGTGATAAAATGCCTGAGGGCGTAACCATAAAGCAGTCATGCTCCACCGGCTATGGTGAGGCACTTTTAAAGGCAGCCTTTAAGCTGGATCACGGTGAGGTAGAGACTGTAGCCCACTACTATGCCGCAGCTTATTTCGACAGCAAGGTGGACTGTATCTTAGACATCGGCGGACAGGACATGAAGTGTATCAAGATAAAGGATCACGCTGTAGACTCAGTACTATTAAACGAAGCCTGCTCTTCAGGCTGCGGTTCCTTTATAGAGACCTTCGCAAAGTCCCTTAACTTTTCTGTCAGGGACTTCGCTAAGGAGGCACTTTTTGCGAAGCACCCCATTGACCTGGGAACCCGGTGCACGGTATTTATGAATTCAAAGGTAAAGCAGGCACAAAAAGAAGGCGCTTCTGTAGCAGATATTTCCTCCGGCCTGGCTTATTCGGTTATTAAAAATGCCCTGTTTAAAGTAATAAAGCTCTCCGATGCGGCAGATCTCGGGGAGCACGTTGTGGTTCAGGGCGGCACTTTTTATAATGACGCTGTTCTTCGTGCCTTCGAGCGCATCTCAGGAGTCCATGCCACCCGACCTGACATTGCCGGGATCATGGGTGCCTTTGGCGCTGCACTTATCGCAAGAGAGAGATACCAGGATGCTCTTGAGGATATGGCAGACATCGGAACGGAGTTCGAGACCATTGGTACCACCATGCTCTCCATAGATGAGATGCTTAATCTTTCCTTTGACACGGAGCTTACCCGCTGCCAGGGCTGCAACAACCACTGCCTTTTGACCGTAAACCACTTCTCCGACGGCAGAAAGTTTATCACGGGAAATCGCTGTGAACGTGGCCTGGGTCTTGAAAAAAATAAGGAAAATATCCCCAATCTCTATGACTACAAGTACAAGAGACTGTTTTCATACAAGCCCCTTAAGCGCGAGGAGGCAAAACGCGGCACCGTAGGAATACCCAGGGTGCTAAATCTCTACGAGAACTATCCCTACTGGGCTACATTTTTTAAGGAGCTTTCCTTTGCCACAGTACTCTCTCCCCGCTCCAGCCATGCAGTATACGAGCTTGGCATCGAGTCCATCCCCAGTGAGTCCGAGTGCTATCCCGCAAAGCTGGCCCACGGTCACGTGCAGTGGCTTATCGACAAGGGCAATGTGGACTTTATATTTTATCCCGCCATTCCATATGAGAGGAATGAGTTCCCGGATTCCAACAACCACTACAACTGCCCTATCGTCACCTCATATTCTGAAAACATAAAAAATAACGTGGATGACATAACCGAAGGAAAGGTGCGGTTTTTGAATCCCTTTATGGCTTTTTCCTCTGAGCAGATCCTAAGTGACAGGCTGGTAGATGTCTTTGCAAAAGAGTTTCCCGATATCCCTGCGTCAGAGATCCGTGCAGCAGCCCATGCAGCATGGAAAGAGCAGGAGGCGTTTAGAACGGATATGTCCAAAAAAGGAGAAGAAGTTCTTAAATACCTTGAAAAGACCGGCCGCCGCGGCATAGTTTTAGCCGGTCGTCCATATCATGTGGATCCTGAGATAAATCACGGCATCCCGGAGCTTATCAACTCCTACGGCATGGCTGTTCTCACAGAGGATTCCATTTCACATTTGGGAAAACTGGAACGCCCCCTCATCGTCATGGACCAGTGGATGTTCCACAGCCGCATGTATGCTGCCGCAAACTACGCCAAGAAGACGGAAAACCTGGATGTGATCCAGCTCAATTCCTTTGGCTGTGGTCTGGATGCTGTAACCACCGACTGTGTATCCGATATCCTTACCGGCTCCGGCAAGATATATACCTGCCTGAAGATCGACGAAGTAAACAACTTAGGTGCAGCACGCATCCGTATCAGGAGCCTTATCGCTGCCATCCGTGTAAAGGAACGTCAGAAAAAACGCAGGGAGATCCGTCCCGCCAACTTTACCCGACGCATCTTTACAAAAGAGATGAAGAAAAACTACACCATCCTCTGCCCGGAGATGTCACCCATACACTTCGAGCTTTTGGCACCTGCTTTTAATGCAGCCGGTTACAACCTCATCATCCCCGATATCTCCTCCAGAGAGTGCGTGGATGTAGGGCTTAAATACGTAAACAATGACGCCTGCTATCCTTCGCTTATTGTGGTGGGACAGCTGATGGCGGCCATTGCCAGCGGTGAGTATGACATGAGCCGGACAGCCATTTTGATATCCCAGACAGGAGGCGGCTGCCGTGCATCAAACTATATCGGTTTTATCCGACGTGCCCTTAAGAAGGCCGGCTACCCGGATATCCCCGTCATTTCCATAAATATGGTCGGTTTGGAGAAAAACCCCGGCTTTACATTTACACCAAAGCTCATCCAGCATGGACTGTATGCACTGATATTCGGAGACATCTTTATGCGTTGCCTCTACCGCACACGCCCCTATGAGGCTGTACCGGGGTCGGCAGACGAGCTACATGAAAAGTGGAAAAAACAGGTGCTTGATTTTGTTACATCGGATCACATGCTCTCCCACAGGAAATATAAAAAAATGTGCAGAGAAATAATCCGCGACTTTGACGCCCTTCCGCTTTTGGATATTAAAAAGCCCCGGGTTGGCGTGGTAGGTGAGATCTTAGTCAAGTTTTTACCTGCAGCAAACAACCACCTGGTAGAGCTTTTGGAATCAGAAGGGGCAGAGCCTGTGGTTCCTGATCTTACGGACTTTTTGCTCTACTGCCTGTACAACGAGAATTTCAAATACGACAATCTGGGAACCGATAAAAAGATGATGAAGCGTTCAAATATGCTGATACGCTTCTTTGAGTGGTTAAGAAGTGCCGCCAGGGATGAGTTTGAAAAGAGCAGCCGCTTTGAGCCTCCCGCTTATATCAATGACCTGGCAGACTTGGCAAAGCCCATTGTATCCCTCGGCAACCAGACCGGTGAAGGATGGTTTTTGACGGGCGAGATG
>CAMODS010000130.1 GCA_946611525.1 uncultured Lachnospiraceae bacterium
AAAGGGCTCCCTTGGGAAGCTTGGCTCCTATCTTGGTGTACTTTTTGGGATTGTGCAAAAAGTCCACCACCTCCTGAAGAGATTCCTTTGCCTCATCCTGTCCTGCCACATCGGCAAAGCTGACACCTGTGGTCTTTTCCACATATACCTTTGCGCCGGAGCGTCCCATGGAAAAAGGACTGCCACCGCCCATATTCCTCATCACAAGGCCAAATATGCCCCAGATGATAAGCAGCGGTAGAACGATGCTTAAGATATTGTAAAGAATGGTGGTAGCCACATTGCTTGAGCCGCGGTTGATCTCAACTTTATGCTCTTTTAAAAGAGGCAAAAGCTCCTCATCATTTAAGTACCCTGTATAATAGGTAACGGTATATCTCTGGCCCGTCTGCCTCTCAAAGCTGTTTGCAAAGTTGTCTGTACCCTGCCCCTCTTTTCTAAACTTGGAATCGGGCTTTAGGGTGATGGTAATGGTGTCGCTGGTGATCTCCACCTTGGACACCTGGTCCTCTTCCACCAGTCCCAAAAATTCGGAATAGGTGATCTGCTGCTTCTGTGAAGTGCCTGCACTGTTCCAAAACCATGTGGTGATAAACAGTGCTATCAGCGAAAACAGCGCCAGCATAAAAAGCGGCTGGCGGTGCTTGTTGTTATTGTCACCGCCGTTGTTGTTGTTTTCATTCATTGGTATATGTCTGCCTTTCTCATCTATTAACTTAAGAGTTGTTTTCTTCTGAAGTGGCTGATTCCTCCATAAGCCTGTTTGTGATGCCGTTGATATCATTGTATCCATCCACCACTATATCCAGACTGCCGTTTAGGTTCTGGATGCTTGCGGATATCTCCTCCATGGCTGCGGAGGTAGATTCAATATCCTGACTTATGCCATTGGCATTGTCAAGTGTGTTGTTCAAAAGCTCCTCGAGTTCCCTAGCCTTTGTCTCGATGTCTTTAGCATGTGCATTAAGGTCTTCGGTATTTTCAGCGATCTCCTTGAAGGCATTGTCCACCTCCTCGGCCCCGGCGGTACACTCGTCAACTGAACGCTGTCCGGCCTCTATCTCACTTTTCACCCTCTCTGTCTGGGCATTGATGCCCTCAAGGATGTTGTGGATCTCTGTGGTAAACTTGGCAGAATCATCGGAAAGGTTCCTGATCTCGGATGCCACAACTGCAAAGCCCTTGCCATGCTCTCCTGCCCTGGCCGCCTCTATGCTGGCATTAAGGGAAAGCAGGTTGGTCTGGGAAGTGATCTCGTCGAGAGTCTGGAGGATCTCCACTATCTCGTTGGTAGCTGCTCCCAGCTCTCCGACAGCAGTGCCTACATCATCCATACGAACCTTCAGGTCCTCCATCTGCTGTGTCAGCTCAGCCACCTGCCGGCCGCCTTCTGACACCTTTTTGCTGTTCTGACCAGAGGCCTCTGCCATCTCCATGCTGGTCTCTGATACTGTCTTAACCTGCTCCACGCTGTTGGCAACCATGGATCGTATCTCGTCCACCTCATTTACCTCGCTGGCAGCACTTCTCGTAATATGCTCGGTAGCCTCAGCGATCTGCGAAGAAATCTGATTGGAAAGATTGATGGACTCATCTATCTTTTTACTGGTATTGCCCAAAACATTAACGGACTGCGAGATCTGTCCCACAAGGCTCTGTGCCTTTTGTCTCTCGCGCTCGCTTTCCTCACCCTTTTCCTGGATGTAACTGATCTGCTGCCTGGACATCCTGCACAGTGACACATATATGATCATGGCGCTGATGATATATGTAATGCTGATGACTAAAGCATCC
The DNA here is from genome assembly GCA_946611525.1 of uncultured Lachnospiraceae bacterium. Lineage (GTDB taxonomy): Bacteria > Bacillota > Clostridia > Lachnospirales > Lachnospiraceae > JAILEN01. Next base: position 1,795 of record CAMODS010000130.1, read on the forward strand.
ACACCCCATGACTCCGACAATCTTTGCTGGCCCACATGGAAGTAGAAAAAGATCATGCAGCCTGCAGAAAGAATGCACTGCAATACGATGGGTCCTATGCTCTCATATAGTACCACCAGAAAGATCGCCAAAAAGAACATGAGAAAATTCGTAGTGCATGGCCACATTTTCATCAGCATACACGAAAGAAATGTCATCAGTATCACCATCATGTACATCATGGGTACCGGTGAAATCTTTTTAGACAGCAAATACAGCCCACCCGTCAGTATGAAGGCCGCTATCACCATGCCCACCATGGTGGCCGGTGGCACAAAAAAGGCATTGGCCACGGAACGCAGCGCTATACATATGAACATGGATATGATAAACGCCTGATTCTTTTTTCTGATAAGTTCTATGTATCCCATATTATCCCCCTGTATCTATGGATTCCTTGTTACACTTCGAGCAGCATCGTGATTTCCAGGTATATAAAGTCCCGCCCAAGAACCCTGATTGCATACAACACGCTATTATACCACTATTTTACATACCAATCAAATCACGTATTTCAAAGGATATCCTGACCCTGTGATCTCCCATGGGCCGGGGTGCTGTAATGAGCACCGCCCGTTTTTCGGGATCGTAGTACCAGGCCCTTTCATTTTCGTCCGATGCATTGTAAAAATCAGGACTGTAGAGCTTTTGTTCTATGACATCACCATCTATGTATACAGCAAGCGGTGCAGCCTTTTCGCAAAAAACAGTGTACATGACATCAGTGGTCCGCGGCTTATAGCTGCCCTCCCGCTTTATATCCATGACTATCTCTGTAAAAAAGTCGCCGGACATGGTCATGGTGCTCCTTAAAAATACACCCTTCTCATAGTCCATACTCTCTCCGTCATCCTCATAAAAGCTGTGGATCAAAGAATTGTCTCCGGCCTCAGGATAGACATACACCAAAAGCTTTTTGGGTTCAAGCGCGCCCTTTGACCTGTCATTAATGTCAAAACCTATGCCTCTTCCGGATCCCTCTAAAATGGGCATGTCCTCTGCCATGGTAAGTACCCCTCCCCGGCAGATAAACATGGGTATGTCCGATAAGGTTACAGGCAGCACACTGCAGTTTCCACCCTCATACCTCTCATAGGTAGAAAGGTCTATAAAATCATCTCCCTGCGGGAAGTAAACCTCTATACCCTCTGCGCCCTTCGTCACCACCGGAGCCACCATGAGAGAATCTCCCATCATAAACTGGATGCCCTCGTCATAGACCCTTGCGTCATCCTGATACTTATAAAAAAGTGGTCTCATCACGGGAGATCCCTGCCTGTGGGATGCCTCCATCATAGAGTAAATATACGGAAGCAGTCTGTATCGGAGCCTGATGGCCTCCCGGATCTCATCCTTTACTCCCTCATACATCCAGGGCTCTGTCACTGTATTGTCCGTGTTGCAGGAATGAATGGAAAAGCGGGGCATAAACACACCCATCTGTACCCATCTGGCAAAAAGCTCAGGCTCCGGTGCCGGTCCATGAAAGCCTCCAATGTCGCAGCCCTGATTTGCCACTCCCGAAAGTCCCATGCCAAGAATGGTCCCTATGTTGTACTGTAGTGCCTCCCAGCAGGTCAGATTGTCCCCTGCCCAGGTAGAGGCAAAGCTCTGTATACCCGCACTCCCGGCACGGCAAACCACAAACGGCCTCCTATGGGGATCATTTTTTAAAAGTGCATCATATGCCAGCTTGCACATGATATTGGCCGTTACCGCACGGTAACCGGCTATCCTCTCGGGATGCCCCTCCGCATCCACCAGCGCATCATCGTTTATGATGCTGTCCACCTCGCAGTTGTCATCCCACACGGAATCAATGCCGTATTCCAATACGTTTTCCGTAAGGAGCCTGCTCCATATCTGCCTGTTTTTATCGGAGGTAAGATCCGCAAAATATCCCGGTCCTCCCCACCAGAACCCTGTCTCCGGCTTTTGTCCGTTTTCGTCCTTTATAAAAAAGTCCTGCCCGGCCAATTCATCAAGCATGGGGTGAACCTTTAAAAATCCCGGCTTAACATTGGCACTTATCCTTACACCTTTGTTTTTCATCTTTTTTACAAAGCCCGCCGGATCGGAAAATCTGTCGTGATTCCATGTAAAGACGCAGCGCTTGTTGTCTGCCTGGGTGGTGTATCCCGACGAAAGCATAAAGCCTGTCATGGGCACTCCCTCTGCCACAGCCCGGTCCACAAACTGAAGCACCGCCTCGTCACTGTCTTTAGCAAGCTCCGAATAATACATGGATGAGCCCAGATATCCGTATGCATATCTG
>CAMODS010000131.1 GCA_946611525.1 uncultured Lachnospiraceae bacterium
CTTTTGGGCATCAGAAAAGCCTTGAATCTTTTCGCAAACCTAAGACCTGCATACCTCTACAGTGAGCTCAGGGCTGCCTGCCCATTAAGGGACGAGATCATTGGCGATGGCTTTGACATGATGATCATGCGTGAACTTACCGGCGGCCTGTATTTTGGCAAGCGTTCCACTGAAGAGGTGGATGGACAAAAGGTAGCAACCGACACACTGACCTACTCCGAAGGCGAGATCCGCCGCATTGCCATCCGTGCTTTTGATATAGCCATGAAGCGTCGCAAAAAAGTGACCTCCGTGGACAAGGCAAACGTGCTTGATTCCTCCAGACTCTGGAGGGCAGTGGTAGAGGAAGTCGCAAAGGACTATCCTGAGGTAAAATACGAGCATATGCTGGTAGACAACGCAGCCATGCAGCTGGTAAAGGATCCGGCACAGTTTGATGTTATCCTTACCGAGAATATGTTTGGAGACATTCTTTCTGATGAGGCTTCCATGGTGACAGGTTCCATAGGAATGCTTTCTTCAGCCAGCTTAAATGAGACAAAGTTTGGTCTCTATGAGCCCAGCGGCGGCTCTGCTCCCGATATAGCAGGAAAGGGTATTGCAAATCCCATCGCAACCATTTTGTCCGCAGCCATGATGCTAAGATACAGCTTCGATCTGGATGATGAGGCTGATGCCATAGAAAATGCAGTCAAAAAGGTGCTTGCCGACGGTTACCGCACCATTGACATCATGCCCCAGGATGGTGATGCATCAGGCCTAAACCAGGTGGGCACTTCACGTATGGGAGATCTCATAGCAGAGAGACTCTGATAATAACCATATATTTTACAACGGTTCCCGATAACTTTTGGGAGCCGTTTTTTTTAAGTTTTGGTGGTTTTTATGCCTTGTTTTATGTATAATTAGTCGAAAAGGCAAAATCGAAGAAAAGGCGAGGGAGGAATATATGGAAAGGTATTTTCAAGAGGAACTCGAATGCATGGACAGAAAGGAGCTTAAAAAGCTCCAGGACGAAAAGCTCATAAAGCAGGTTCGGCATGTATGGGAGAACCTGCCCTATTACAGAAAGAAAATGGAAGAGGCGGGCGTGACGCCGGATGATATAAAGGGTGTGGACGATCTAAAGAAGCTTCCATTTTTATCAAAGGATGATCTGAGAAAGACCTATCCCGACGGGCTTTTGGCAGTTCCCAAAAAAGAGGTTGTGCGCATCCACTCCACCTCCGGCACCACCGGAAAGCGTGTGGTGGGCTACTACACACAGGATGACATAGATATGTGGGAAGAGTGCTGTGCCAGAGCCATTACCGCCGCAGGCGGCACGGATGAGGATGTGGTACAGGTATCCTACGGTTACGGACTCTTTACCGGAGGCATGGGACTGCATGGCGGTTCACACAAGGCCGGATGTATGACCATTCCCATGAGCTCGGGTAGCACGGATCGTCAGATCATGTTTATCATGGATCTGGATGCCACCATTTTATGCTGCACACCCAGCTATGCCGCTTACCTGGCGGAGAGGATGAACGAGATGGGCTATGGCCCTGACGACATTCCCCTTAAGGCGGGTATCTTTGGCGCAGAGGCGTGGTCTGAAGAGATGCGCCGTGACATAGAAAAGAACCTGGGCATCAAGGCCTTTGACATATACGGACTGACGGAGCTTTCCGGGCCGGGAGTGGCTTACGAGTGTTCCGCCCAGGAAGGCATGCATATAAATGAGGACCATTTTATAGCGGAGATCGTGGACCCGGATACACTTGAGCCGCTTCCTGTGGGATCCGAGGGTGAGCTGGTATTTACATCCCTTGACAGAAAGGCATTCCCTCTTTTGAGATATCGCACAAAGGATATATGCAGGCTGATCCCGGAGCCCTGCTCCTGTGGCCGCACACATCTGAGGATGGAAAAGCCCAAGGGACGTTCAGATGACATGCTCATTATCCGCGGGGTCAACGTCTTCCCCAGCCAGATCGAGACAGTGCTTATCAACCATGGTTATCCTGCCAACTATCAGATCATTGTGGATCGCGTCAACAACACCGACACCTTTGAGGTCAAGGTGGAGATGACACCTGAGATCTTTACGGATAACATCGGTGAGGTCGAGGCAAAGCAAAAGGAACTTACAGATGGCTTAAAGTCCATGCTGGGTATTAAGGCAAAGGTGACACTGGTGGCTCCCAAGACCATTGCCCGTTCAGAAGGTAAGGCAGTAAGAGTTATCGATAACAGGAAGATTTAAAAGATCTTATATGGGAGGTTAAGAAAATGTTAAATCAGATATCTGTTTTTTTGGAAAACAAGCCCGGTACACTTCAGGGCATGACAAAGGTACTGGCGGATCACGGCATAGACATCCGTGCCCTGTCCGTGGCAGAGACCAAGGATTTTGGCATAGCAAGGCTTATTGTGGATGATCCCTTTTCGGCTGCCGGAGTGTTGAAGGATGCGGATTATGTTGCATCACTGACACAGGTTTTGGCTTTTGAGATCCCGGATACTCCCGGTGGACTGTCAAAGCTTTTGGCATATTTTTCCGAGACCGGTGTAAACGTGGAATACATGTATTCCTCCCTTGGTAAGGATGCCACACAGGCGTACATGATATTCAGAGTACATCACACGGAAAAGTCAGAGGGAGCGCTAAAGGCCAAGGGACTTAAGGCGGTGGATGATCCCAGCGTGCTGTAAGAAAGGATCGAATGATAATGTATGGGGATATGACAGGGGGATATGAAACGAGGAAATAAAAATGTTAAAAAAACCATTTGTAACAAAAGAAAAGCTAGAGGAGATAGCGGCACAGGTTCCCACGCCCTTTCACATCTATGATGAGGCAGGGATAAAGGAGAATGCAAAAAAAGTATATGAGGCTTTTTCCTGGAACAAGGGCTTTAAAGAATACTTTGCCGTAAAGGCCACCCCCAATCCCTTCATATTAAAAGCACTACATGAATGTGGCTGCGGCACGGATTGCTCCTCCTATACGGAGCTGATGCTCTCCGAGGCATCGGGCATCACCGGGGAGGATATCATGTTTTCCGCCAATGAGACTCCCACGGAGGAATACGAGCTTGCGGCAAAGCTGGGCGGCATCATCAATCTTGACGACATCACACATATAGACTTTTTAAAGGATACTTTGGGCTATATACCGGAGACTATTTCCTGCAGATACAATCCCGGCGGAGTTTTTGAGATCTCAAACGGCATCATGGACAATCCCGGAGATGCGAAGTACGGTATGACCAAAGAGCAGCTTTTTGAGGCGTACAGGAGACTTAATGAAATGGGTGCCAAAAGGCTGGGACTTCATGCATTTTTGGTAAGCAACACCGTGACAAATGACTATTATCCCGAGCTTGCCCGTACACTTTTTGAACTTGTGGTTGAGATCAAAAACGAGCTTGGCATTGAGATCGCATTTATAAATCTCTCCGGTGGTGTGGGTATAGCGTACAGACCCGAGGATACGCCAAATGATATAGCCATCATAGGTGAGGGTGTAAAAAAGGCATTTGAGGATATACTTATTCCTGCCGGACTTTCTGATGTGGCTATCTATACCGAGATGGGCCGCTTTATGCTGGGACCTTACGGCGCACTTGTTACCCGTGCGGTTCATGAGAAGCATACTTACAAGGAATACATAGGAGTGGATGCCTGCGCTGCAAACCTTATGAGGCCTGCCATGTACGGGGCATATCATCATCTGACTGTAATGGGCAAGGAGGATGCACCCTGTGATCACAAGTATGATGTGGTGGGCTCCCTTTGCGAGAACAATGACAAGTTTGCCATTGACCGCATGCTTCCTGAGATCGATAAGGGCGACCTGATCTACATTCATGATGCAGGAGCCCACGGATTTTCCATGGGATACAACTACAACGGCAGACTTCGCTCAGCAGAAGTGATGCTGCATCCGGACGGAACCTGGGATCTCATCCGACGCGCGGAAAAGCCTGCGGACTACTTTGCTACATTTGACTGCTTCCCTGAGTATGGAAGACTTTTAAAATAAGATTCTTCGTCGCTTCGCTCCTCGATGGTTCGCAGCAAGCCAAGAAGACTTCACTGCGTTCGTCTTCTTGGGCT
>CAMODS010000132.1 GCA_946611525.1 uncultured Lachnospiraceae bacterium
CCTTGGGCTCAGACTTTATTCCTTCGGCCAACCACGCAGGCGGCCTGAGGTTCCACGGTATGAGCTCCACACTTTCACAGCTTTACCATGATGGATATATGGAGGCTACCAGCGTAGAGCAGACCAGCGTATTTGAGGCTGCTGAGCAGTTTGCACGTGTGGAGGGTATCCTTCCCGCACCCGAGAGCTCACATGCCATCAGGGTTGCCATAGATGAGGCGCTTAAGTGCAAGGAGACAGGAGAGGAAAAGACCATTCTCTTCGGACTTACAGGTACAGGTTATTTTGACCTGGTGGCTTATGAGAAGTTCAACAATGGTGAGATGAGCGACTACATTCCCTCGGATGAAGAGATCGCCGCATCCATTGCCAAGCTTCCGACAGTATAATTGTATTTTAAAAAGATTCTTCGCTTCGCTCAGAATGACAGGAGGCTCCGAATGTCCGGGCTTTATTGTTGTCATTCTGAGGGCGTAAGCCCGAAGAATCTTTTTTTATGCCCCATATTTTGTTAAAATCATATGGTTTTTATCAACATATTGTGGTATACTGTATGGCGTATGTGAGCGACAAAATGCAGAGGGCATTTTTACCATGAGCAACTATTCGGAATTATTGGTCAGCGGGAAAAATAAATACAAGAGCCTGATCTTTGATTTTGCCGGCGTGGACAACGTGGATCAGTACTATGAGAACTATCGTATCCCCGAGGGGGAGACGATGATGGTCTACGCCTATAGCAGCCAGTATTCCGGTTTTTCACTTGAGGGTAACGGCACCATCATCACCGACCATGCCATCTATGTGGATCCCGCCAAAAAGGGACATTCATCCACCAACAGGATCCCTCTTTCCGACATCTGTCATTTCGTTGTTTTCCAGGAGGACAATTCAGATTCCGTATCACTTATCTCTCAGGAGCGGGAATGCAGGATATTTGGGCGTACCGTGGCACCACGGGATACCACCGGCATGGAGCTGGTGGAGCTTTTGCGTTCACTCCAGCGCAATCTTACCAATATGAATCCCACGGAGCGCCATGCCTATGAGCTTACCCTTGGATGGCTTATGGATCTCATCAGAAAAAGCCTCCACACCAACGGCAGGCTTACCGCCAGGGATGAAAAGCTTTTAGACATCGTAGAGGAGATGCCGGCATTTTTCAAAGAGATCGCTTTTTTACGCGCAGAAAACACCTACCGTGCCTGCGACGATATCGCATATTTTGCGTATGTTGAAAGCTTAAAGGGCAGAATGGACGAGGATGCAAGAAAGGTCCTTAAAAATCCCGGTGAGCTTTTCTTTTCTTCATATATCGAGGATATTTCCGATGCCTCCAGGTTCTATATGACAAAGGACCTTATCACTCCCTACCTTAATCTTAAAAAGACTGAGAGACTGACCTTAGAGCAGTGCCTGATACTTTGCTTTTTATGCATCAGGCTTGAGGATATCGACTACGGCAACAGGCTTATGGATATGATCGGCCCTGATCTGCCGGCAGAGGAGTTTTGGAAGCTTCAGTGCTTCAAGGCGCGTTTTATGAAGGAAAAGCTTTCTTTGGTCTATGAAAAAATGGAAAGCGGAAACGAGCTTTCAAAGTCAGAGCTTTTCTGGGAGGATGATCTGGGACTTACGCCGCTTCACTATGCACTGATACTCCGTCAGGAGGATGTGGTTTTAAAGCTCCTTCATGAACGGGACTGGATCAGCTGGGAGAGTCCGTTCAAGGACAACCGGCTTGTTGATGCGGTCTATGATTTTGTTTTTTTGGCTTCTGTATTATATGACGATGAGGAGCTTATCAGAGCGGTTTATTCATATACCACCAGGGAGGCGGCACCCATACACCGTGCCATCAAAAAGATGGACTCCCTTATTTTTATCCAGCGCACACTTTTACGTGAGCATCCCGAGGATGCACTGACCTATGCCACAAAGGAGGCGGAGTATCAGGACATGCGGGAGGAGATGGTGGAGGAGCTTTTGACTATGTCAAAGCACCGCTGCGAGGAGGCGAGAAAGATCGCTGCCATGATAATACAGGCAGAGCACCCCTACGCCAGACATATACTCCATATGTATTTAGACAGGGATTCCATATATCGTTCCATTGCCGATACTATTTCGGACTACAGACTTTACAAGTACAAGCACCGGTTCTTTGTCACCGCGGTTGAGGAGAATCTGGACCTGTCATTTTACGAGTGGCGCAACGGGGTCATGGGAGATCACGATTTTAAAAGGGCTGATACCAGACTTTCGTCGGAGCATGTGACCGGAGGTGCCAGGAGCTTTTATGATGGAGATACCTATGAGAACCCTGACATTTCTGCAGCACGTGAGAGAAAACGTGCCGAGGAGGAAAAGCGGCGTAAGGAAAAGGAGCAGGCAGACTCAAAGCCTGTTATGCCCACCTCGGAAGGGTGGTTTTCTCCTGAGGCTCACCATGATATAGAGCTATTGAAAAAAGAGTACAGGCAGCTGGTAAAGATGTACCACCCGGATGTTTCTGACAACCGCCGGGCCACCATCATCATCCAGCAGATCATGACGGAGAGGGCAGAGATCCTGGAGAGGATGTAGAAGGATTCTTCGCCGTGCCTGGAACGATATTCTTTTTTGTCATCCTGAGGAGCGAAGCGACGAAGGATCCATATGGGGGTAAGGTATGATAGTAGGAAGTGACGGAAGCAGATACAGCCGTATTATGAAAGATCTGCACTATGTGGTAAGCGGACACTCCGGTATGATCCGGGATTTTTACGGCAAGCTGTATGATAATAACAAGTTTTTGGGAGACGTGGTGGACGGCAACATCTTTTTGCCTGATTGCACCTGGATTAGAAAAGAGGGCAACATCATCTTCACCCGGGTGTTTGATTATGAGTTAAAGGATGATACACTGATCAGTCCTGCAAAGATATGGTTTGAACTTGAGGATGACTGGGATGCGATGCGCATCGTGTTAAAGGATATCACAGATAATTTTTCATAAAAAACGGAGATGCAGGTTGGTCACAACGCAGAGGGTGGGATTCGAACCCACGCACCGGGATAACCGGCCTAAAGCATTTCGAGTGCTCCCTCTTGGACCACTTGAGTACCTCTGCATTTCGAGGGCGCTTACGTTTGACCACTTCGCTACATCTCCGAATGTGCTTACGCACGAATGCTATTATAATGGATACCGGTAATATTATCAAGTGGAAGATTCTTCGCTTCGCTCAGAATGACAAAGGACTCCGCTCAGAATGACAAAGGACTCCGCTCAGAATGACAGATTCCTGTCATCCTGAGGAGCAAAGCGACAAAGGATCTTAAAAGGAGGAGAAAATGGAGACAAGTTCATTACAGAAACTATTGAGTGAGAATTCATACCCCGGACGTGGCATCGTCATCGGCCGTTCAGAAGACGGCAAAAAGGCTGTGTGCGCCTATTTCATCATGGGCCGGTCAGAAAACAGCCGTAACCGCGTATTCGTGGAGGAGGGTGAGGGCATCCGCACCGAGGCGTTTGATCCATCAAAGCTTTCGGATCCCAGCCTCATCATCTATGCACCGGTTAGGGTACTTGGCTGCGACACCATAGTTACAAACGGTGACCAGACTGATACCGTATATGACCTGATGGGGCAGGGCCAGCGCTTTGACGAGGCCCTCGAGACCCGCTGCTTCGAGCCCGACGGACCAAACTTTACTCCCCGCATCTCCGGCATCATGCACGTGGATGGCGGAAAATACGAGTACCGCATGTCCATCCTAAAAAGCGACGAAGGCCGTGAGGATGGCAATATCCGAAACCTCTTTTTCTATGACAATCCCCACGCAGGCGAGGGCCGCTTTATCCACACCTACATGGGTGACGGCAATCCCCTTCCCAGCTTCACCGGCGAACCCGAACGCGTCGACATAACCGGCACCATCGACGACTTCACCGACACAGTATGGCAGTCACTAAACGAGGACAACAAAGTATCTCTATTCGTAAGATACATCGATATTGAATCAGGAAAATATGAGACCCGCATAATTAATAAAAACAAATAATGAATATCATCTGATATTACGACAAGATAAGGAGGAAAAAATGAAA
>CAMODS010000133.1 GCA_946611525.1 uncultured Lachnospiraceae bacterium
CATCTATGTGTCCGAGATCTTCAGGGGTGAGGGCATGGATACTGTGGTTATGACGCCTTTTGTATGCGGCGCCTTTACAAAGCTTTTTTCAAAAGATTCCGTGATAAAGTCTTTTGCTAAGGGCAGGGTGGTATTTTTTGCCGGAGGTACGGGCCATCCCTATTTCTCAACCGATACCGGTACAGCATTAAGGGCAATAGAGATAGAGGCAGACAGGATACTTTTAGCCAAGGCTGTGGACGGTGTATACGACAGTGATCCAAAGCTCAATCCCGATGCAAAGCGCTACGACAGGATCTCACTTTCCGATGTTATCGATCAGCGGCTTGCAGCCATGGATCTTACGGCATCTATCCTTTGTCTGGAAAATAAGATGGCGATGTTTGTGTTCGGCTTGGATGGAGATCAGGCTATAGTGGCGGCAGCCCGGGGTGAGGGCGTCGGCACTGAGATATATGTATAAAAGAATCTTTAAGGGGGTAAAATATGGATAACAGATTAGAGCCTTATGAGTCAAAAATGAACAAGTCGAGGGAAGCACTTTTAACTGAGCTTTCTTCCATCAGGGCAGGCAGAGCCAATCCTCATGTATTGGACCAGGTGAGAGTGGATTATTACGGAGCTCCCACTCCCATTCAGCAGGTGGCCAATGTTTCTGTTCCGGAGCCCAGGCTCATACAGATCGCACCCTGGGATGCATCTATTTTAAAGGATATCGAAAAAGCTATTCAGACCTCCGATGTGGGCATCAACCCCACCAATGACGGAAAGACCATCCGTTTGGTATTCCCGGAGCTTACCGAGGAGAGACGTAAGGATCTGGCCAAGGATGTTAAAAAGCGCGGCGAGAACGCCAAGGTAGCCATCAGAAACATCCGCAGAGATGCAATCGAGCATTTTAAAAAGCTAAAGGGTTCCGATGATATCTCGGAGGACGAGATCAAGGAGCTGGAGGATGATGCACAGAAGCTCACCGACAAGTTTGTAAAGATGATCGATGACGATGTGGCGGAGAAGTCAAAGGAGATCATGACTGTTTGATCTTGATCAATTTAGAGACAGGGGGCAGACCCCTGTCTCATTGAATATAAGATCCTTCGTGACCCTCAGAATGACCGGAGGATTGTCATCCTGAGCGTAAGCGAAGGATCTTTTTTTAAAGGAGAATCAGAAAATGTCACATGTTCCAAATCATGTTGCGATAATCCTGGATGGTAACGGACGCTGGGCCAAGGCAAAGGGCATGCCCCGCACCTATGGTCACAAGGCCGGTGCCGACAATGTGGAACCCATCTGTCGTGCGGCATATGATATGGGCATCCGTTACATGACCTTTTATGCCTTTTCCACGGAAAACTGGAGCAGACCTGATGACGAGGTATCCACCCTCATGACCCTTTTGGGAGACTTTTTAAAGAAGGCAAAAAAGACAGCTAAGGACAATAATATGCGTGTAAGGGTCATTGGTGACCTAAGCCGGCTGGACGATAAGCTTCAAAAGGGGATAACCGGGCTTATGGAGCAGTCCCGGGACTATACAGGGCTTACTCTTACCATTGCCTTAAATTACGGCAGCCGGGATGAGATAGTAAGAGCGGTAAACCATATGATAGAGGATGTAAAAAGCGGAACCCTTTCCACCCCTGTGACGGAAGATGTTTTTTCCGGATATCTGGATACCGCAGAGCTTCCTGATCCCGATCTTTTGATCCGCACCAGCGGAGAGCAGAGACTGTCCAATTATCTGCTGTGGCAGATGGCATATACAGAGTTTTATTTTACTGAGGTCCCCTGGCCGGACTTTGATGAGGCAGAGCTTAAAAAGGCAGTGGAGGCCTATGGAAATCGTGATCGCAGATACGGAGGAGTAAGGGAATCTTAAAGGAGTATTATGTTTAAGACGAGAGTGATATCAAGTGTGGTTTTAGTGGCACTGACCCTTGGGATAATCATGCTGGGTGGACCCATCCTTTGTGCTGTGATGTGTCTGGTGTCCATCCGCGGCATGTGGGAGCTTTACCGTGTGCTAAAGGTTCATGATCTTCCCATAGCATTTACGGGATATGCTGCCTGCATACTTCATTATCTGGATCTTTATTTTTTGCATGGCAAGGCCTTTGTGCTTATCTGCATATCATTTTTAGTGGTGCTATTGGGCTTTTACGTCATTTCTTATCCGACCTATGCTACGGAGCAGTTCATGACGGTGTATTTTGGCTTTTTCTATGTTGCTGTGATGCTTTCGTACATTTACCAGACCAGGATCATGGAAAACGGAGCTTATATCGTATGGCTTATTTTCCTCTGCTCATGGATCAGCGATACATTTGCTTACCTTACGGGATCGGTGCTTGGCAAGCACAAAATGGCGCCTGTGCTTTCTCCCAAAAAATCTGTGGAGGGAGCCATCGGAGGTATAGTGGCATCCATTCTTTTAACGGGGCTTTATTGTTATCTTTTCCGAAATCACACATCCCATGGCACTCGTGAGATAGTGATGCTGGCGCTATTTGCCGGAGTGGGGGCCTGCATCTCCATGATCGGAGACCTGGCCGCATCTGCGATAAAGAGAAACTACGACATCAAGGATTACGGCAGGATCATTCCGGGGCATGGCGGCATTTTAGACCGCTTTGATTCGGTGATCATCACCGCGCCCATCATATACTTCCTGAGTAATCTTGTGATGTATATACAGAAATAAAAGATTCTTCGCTACGCTCAGAATGACAAAGAGACGTTTTTCTTGTCATTCTGAGGAGCGAAGCGACGAAGAATCTTTTGATCGGAGGACATTTTGAAAAAAATAGCGATCATAGGTTCCACGGGTTCCATTGGTACCCAGACCCTTTCAATAGTTGACGAAAACGATGATCTGTCCGTGGTGGCAATAAGCTGCAAAAGCTCACTCGATACGTTTGAAAAGCAGATCAGAAAATACAGACCATCCCTTGTGGCTGTGGGAGATGAGAAAGCAGCTGCCGATCTAAAGGCGCGGCTTTCGGATATTGATGCCCCGGAGATCATGTTTGGCATGGAGGGACTTTTGGCTGTGGCTACCCATCCCGATGCGGACATTGTGGTAACGGCAGTGGTGGGCATGATCGGTATCAGACCCACTATAGCAGCCATAGAGGCTAAAAAGGATATTGCTCTTGCCAACAAGGAGACGCTGGTGTGTGCCGGTCATATCATTATTCCACTTGCAAAAAAGATGGGAGTAAAGATACTCCCGGTGGACAGCGAGCATTCTGCCATTTTCCAGTCACTTCAGGGAAACGACGGCAATAAAATAGCAAAGATCATCCTCACCTGCAGCGGAGGCCCTTTCAGAGGGAAAAGCTACGATGAGCTGGAGCATGTGACAGTGGCAGACGCCCTAAAGCATCCTAACTGGGCCATGGGCAAAAAAATCACCATCGATTCTGCTACCATGGTAAACAAGGGACTTGAGGTGATGGAGGCAAAGTGGCTTTTTAATGTATCTCCCCAAAAGATACAGGTTACCGTCCATCCCCAGAGTGTGCTCCATTCCGCAGTGGAATACGAGGACGGAGCCATTATTGGTCAGATGGGCACGCCGGATATGAGGCTTCCTATCTTGTACGCCTTGTATTATCCGAAGCGTATGCCCCTTTCCGGTGAGAGGCTGGATCTTTTTGGGATCGGTCACATGGACTTTGAAAAACCGGATATGGAGACCTTTTTCGGTCTTCAGCTTGCTTTTGATGCGATGGATGCAGGGGGCAATATGCCTACGGTATACAACGCAGCCAACGAGCGGGCGGTAGCCATGTTTTTAGAGGAAAAGATCTCATTTTTACGCATCCCCGAGATCATTTCCGAATGCATGACAGAGGTGGAATTCATCCCGGATCCCACCTTAGATGACATCCTTGCTACCGAGCAGGAGACGTACAGTTTTATTGATAGTTTAAATTAAGATCCTTCGGGTTACGCCCTCAGGATGACAAGGCAACCGCGCCCTCAGGATCTTTAAAGAGGTAGTTATGAGTATAGCAAGTATTATAG
>CAMODS010000134.1 GCA_946611525.1 uncultured Lachnospiraceae bacterium
TGTTTGTCATCACCTTCTGTCTTTTCATCCGGCTGTGTCTTTTGATTTATAAAGTCCTCAATTATGGGACGAGCCTCTGAAATAGGGATGGCATATCCCATGCCCTCAACTACTGTATCTGCATACTTTGCCGAAACGATACCGATGACCTCACCGTTCATGTTTAAAAGTGCCCCGCCGGAGTTACCCGGATTTACTGCTGCCTCTGTCTGGATCAGGCTGTTTGTATAGGTACTACCGTCATTGTTCCTGAAAGTAACGTCACGGTTTAGAGCACTGATGACACCTGTAGTGACCGACTGACCGTAACCCATAGCATTTCCGATGACCACTGATGACTCACCTACTTTAAGTCCCGTGGAGTCGCCGATGGTAGCTACCTTTATGGCGTCCTTTGTCTCCTGCTGTATATTATCCATCTTTACTCTGATCACGGCCAGATCCTTCTCTGCGTTGGTGCCCTGGATCTCTGCCTCTACAGCTGCACCGTCAACAAAAGTAATGGTAAGTGTCTGCGCACCCTCAACCACATGATTGTTTGATGCTATGTAAAGATAATCGTCGTCACTGCTCATGATGATGCCGCTGCCTGCTGACTTTGACTCCTGCTCAAAGCTCTGTCCGAACCAGCTTCTGTACTCAGTGATGGACATATTGGTCACCTGCACAATGGCCGGCATAACATTTTCTGCTATATCGGAAACATCCGTTACGGTAGTAGCTGTGCTGACTGCAGTGGAGCCTATCTGATCTGAGGTGGTAAGCTGTCTTGTCCCACCCTTATTCTCATCTTCTTTAACCGCGGCAATCTGTTTTCCTTCATCGTCTCCCATAAGCTTCGCAGTAATATGACTGGAACCCTGAAACACCGCACCTGCCACAAGCCCAAATACCAGGGCTACGGCCGCTACCTTTCCAAGCTTCTTTGCAAACTTGTGATCCTTTTTGGGCTTCCTGGGCTGCTCATAGGGTGTATAGCCTCCGCCGTTCCCGTAAGGGTTTGCATATCCGTTATTCTCATCTGACTGATATTCATAATACTGATAATTACTCATGACCTTCACCTCCGTTGTATTGATCCGTCTTCATGGATCTTTTATAAAAAATAGTCATCGCCTCTCGACGATGACTACTATACTTTAAAAATGTGTCCATTTTGTGAAAAAGATTTGTCGATTTTTTGAATTATTTATCAATATCCATAATCAAGTGCATCATCCTCATCAAAGCCGGTGTAGGTAACTATTGATTCGCTTATGGATTTCAGCTCGTTTGAGGAAATGTGTGTAGTATCGGCATACAGGTATTCGTACAATTTTTGTACATTACTTTCCAGTGTACAGGGAACCACCACATCACCCTTGCTGCCAAACTTACCGCCACGCATGTCAAAGGGGAAGCCTCTGGTCTCTACAATGGTATAATCCTGCATGGCCGTAGCCAGGGTAAATACCTCTGAGGGATAAAGGCTGGTGGATACCTCAGGTAAGATCGCATCCACAAGATCGCTTAGCTCGGTAAGGGACGCCTGTTTCATCTTGTCCGCCAAAAGACCAAGGACCTCTCTCTGGCGGGAAGCTCTCTCAAAGTCACCACCCTTTGTATATCTGACACGACAGAAGGAAAGGGCCTGTACTCCGTCCAGATGCTTTTGTCCCTGTTTTACCTCCTTGCCTTCTTTTCCGACTATCTCTGCAGTATAGCTGACATAGGACTGGTTCATAATGGCAGCTTCTTCGCCCGTCAGCCCATCCTCAAGGTCGATGCCTCCCACGGCATCCACTGCATCAGCCAGTGCCTTAAAGTCCACTGCCACATAGTCCTGTATATCCAGATCGAGATTGGAGTTGAGCATCTCCATGGCCTGTTCTATGCCACCATGGTTGTATGCGTAGTTGCATTTGTGGAGGTTGCCCTCTCCGGTATCCAAAAAGGTGTCACGGTAAACAGAGACTATCCTGACCTCCTTGGTGTCGTTGTTGATGCAGGCTATCATGATACTGTCTGAATTTCCCGTATCGTAATTGCCTACGCTTCGGTTGTCCACTCCGAAAAATGCGAGGGTGGTATATCCCGAAAGCACCACCTTGGTCTCCTCGTCAAGGGTATTTGTCTTCATGTTTTTAATGGTTGCCCAGTCTATCTTGCCGAGCTTTAACCATACAAAAAACGCCAAAAGCACAAGCAGCAGTACTATAAACTCACATATTAGAAAGATCTTTTTATTTCTTTTTCTGATCTGTGCCTTTGTCAGTTTTTTCTTCTTTTTGGTTGCCATAAATCACTCCTGTGCTAGTACAATTTATAATTGGAAAGCCCAAGCGGCAGATTCCTGTTGTAATAGGGATCCCCCACCTTTAGCGCATCATGCCATCTCTCCAGAAGCAGGCTGTTGGAGCTCTGGGAGCTGGTAGTCTTGCCCGGGCTCCGTATCACCGTAACCTCAGGTAGATACACTATCCGCCTGCCGGCCTCTCTGGTCTTCATGCAAAAATCCAGCATGATATCCCTGCCGTCGAGATTGGATCCAAAGCCTCCCACGTGACGGTAAAGCTTTGCATCTATCATACAAAAGCCCGCATCCACCATACTTACGTCTCTGGGGATTATGGCCCTGCCATAGTATCCGGGTCTCATAAATCCCTCGCCGTAGCAGGCAGGATAGGCGATGCCTTCATTTCCGTATATATATCCGCAGTTATCATTGGTCAGATCGTATCTGATAAATCTCACCCCTACGATGCCCACATCCGGCTGGGACAGCACATCATACATCTGCTGCATATATGTTTTCTTTAATGGCCGAACCCCGTTATCCCTGAGGAACAGATAATCATCCCTGTGGTTTTTGTAGGAAGCCGCTCCATATTCAATCTGTAAAAACCTGTTTTTGTTTTCAGACTTTGTCTTTATATCAAAGCCCAGCCTCTTTAAGTGGGCCCCAATGACCACACCGTATTCCTTAAGCTGCCTGGCGTCTAAGGGTCTTAACCTGCCTCCGTTGGAGCTCTTTTGTCTCTCATGATATAAAAGGCTCGCTATATGGAGTACCCTCTTTTTACCAAAAACACCCCTAAGAATGAAGTCATATACGGGATAAAACGTCAGGTTCTCATTAAACTCCCCAATGTCCAAAACCAGATTTCGTTTGAAGCAGATCAGGGTACTTAAATAAGGGATGTGTCTTATAAGCTCTTCATTGTAGTCCGGGAGAAAATGGGGATCCATCCTGTTCATGCCGATGAGCTCGTCATAGTCAGTATATATGATATCGGCCCTCTCCCCCGCATCTTTTGCCGCATCCAAAGTGGCCGCAAATCTCTCCAGGGTATCCGCAGATATCCTGTCATGCTGGCCCATGATGACCACATGGTCTCCCGTGGAAAAGTGCACACCTATGTTGTAGGCATAGGCAATGCCCTGCCGGTTTTTAAGAGTCCTGTATACGATCCTGTCATCACCGGCAAACATCTCCTCACATATGAAGCGGACCTCCTGCGTGTCGTTCTCATCCAGCACGATGATCTCAAAATCAGTGTGGATCTGAGCGATCACCGACTCCAGTGCATCCCTGAAAAAAGAACCGTTGGTCTGGGCCGCCCGGATAAGGATTGAAAACTTATGACTCATTTTGATCCCTTTCCCGAAAGCACCACGCCTATGGTCTTAAAGAGGATTTTGACATCCAGCCCCAGCGTCCAGTTCATGATGTATTCAGTATCCAAAGCCACCACCTCTTCAAAATCGGTGATATCGGATCTGCCGCTGACCTGCCACATCCCGGTCAGTCCCGGTCTGATACCCAGTCTGGCCTTGTGATGGTACTCGTAGGTAGCAAACTCATCCTCTGTGGGAGGCCTGGTACCCACCATTGACATATCGCCCTTTAACACATTCCAAAACTGCGGCAGCTCGTCAATGGAATACTTTCTCATAAAACGTCCGATGGGTATGATCCTGGGATCATCCTCCATCTTGAACATCTTCCCCTGCATCTCATTCTTTTCAGCCAGTTCTTTTT
>CAMODS010000135.1 GCA_946611525.1 uncultured Lachnospiraceae bacterium
CGTGAACCGACATGCCCTCTATTACAGAATCCGGACGGGCAAAATAAATATATTCAAACACGCACAATGCCGGAACCATTCTGTTACAATGTGTCTCAATCGAGCGGATGCCGTTTTCATCTACTACCACGATCTCTCCGGGTTTAATGTCCCTTATAAAGTCTGCGCCTATAGTATCCAGTCCACAGCTCTCGGAGGAAAAAACAATGCTCCCATCCGAAGTCTTTCCCATACAAAGAGGCCTAAAGCCCCAGGGATCCCGGCAGGCTATAAGCTTCGCCGGCGACATCATAACCAGGGAATAAGCCCCCTTTAGCTCCTCCATAGCAGCACTTACCGCATCCTCTATCGACCCTGTGGCAAGCCTCTTTTGGGTAATGATATAGGCTATGACCTCCGTGTCACTTGTGGTGTGAAAGATACAGCCCCGAAGCTCCAGCTCTCTCCTTAGTTTCTCAGAATTCACCAGATTCCCGTTATGGCAGACTGCCAGCTGTCCTTTTACATGCTTTACAACCATTGGCTGGGCGTTTTTAACATCGCCGTCTCCGGTGGTAGCATATCTGACATGTCCTACGGCAATCTCTCCTTTGCCCAGGCTTTTAAGCTCATTTTCGGCAAATACCTCATGCACCAGGCCAAGTCCCTTATAACAGCGTATATTCCTGTCCTCGTTTATAGCTATTCCCGCCGCCTCCTGGCCCCTGTGTTGCAATGAAAAAAGTCCGCAATACACGTCCCAGGCCACATCTCTTTTTTCCCCTGAATAGATTCCAAATACACCGCATTCCTCTTTAATTGCCATTTTTTGTCACCTCGCATAGATATTCATGTTATCATCACTTGCCTTGTTGTCATACAAAAAAGGCGACCTCCAGAATATATCCGGAAATCGCCTTTGATCTCACGCCAAAAATAATAACACAAAATTGTAATCTGTCAAGGGCCTTGGAATACCTGCATCCTTTGGTTAAGCCGCCAAAGAGAGTGCTGCGGTCATCCTGAATGGAAATTTTTTTATTTTACAGTTACTTTTATAGTTTTGAATGTGGTCTTGTAGGCCCCCTTGGCGGCAACTTTTATCTTGATCTTATAAGTACCGGCCGGTGTGCCCTTCTTTACAGTAACCTTACCTGTCTTAGACACTGTAACATATTTTTTGGAGTTTCCATAGTATTTTTTAACAGTCACCTTTCCTCCGGATGATGCCTTTATCACAGAGTATGTCTTCTTCGAGGTGGAAAGCACATCCGCAGAAAGTGTCTTACTGGCATTTTTAAAGGTAACCTTTTTTGTTGCCGAGCTCGTTACCGTTTCATCTGTAGCGGTCAGACCATCATAAGGAGAGTCGGCAGTGTAGGCTTTACCATTAACGTATAGTTTATATCCGTTATAATTGATCTTTCCGCTTCCGCTAATGGAATCAACATAGGAATCGCCGGTAAGCTGCCATATACTGTCACTGTCTATGGTCAAATTTACTGTACCGCGGCTGGATTCTGTACTGTTTATTGCGCCCACATATGAGCTATTTGACTTAAGATTAAAGGTAAGGGTTGATTTGTTTGAGTTCCCATTTACAGCAGCGTTACTTACTACAATATCACCTGTTAAGGTCTGGTTTGTGGCATTTAAGGTGGCGGTGTTGGCTGAGCCGCTCCAGCCATCATTTGTAACCGTAAAAAGCACGTTATCACTGTCTTCGTTTGTGATTTCAACATTTTCCAGATTAACTATTCCCGTAGTGTTTGTAACATGGAATACCTCACCATTTTTACTCGTAATAGAACCATCTGTCATACTAAATGTGGAAGTACCGGTAGCCGAGTCACCTGACATGGACTGGTACAAAAAAATGGTGTCATAGTGGGTGGCATTGCCATTTGTCTTTGTGTTGTTAGCACTCAGATCGGTATTTGAAAGAGAAACGGAATTCAGCCCCTCAATTACCACGCCCTCGGAAAGGTTGGACGTAAGTGTGGCATTTTTAACCGTAATATCAGCAGTGGAATAAATAGCCGGGGACCCCAGACCGGATGTGGTATAAGTCCCTTTGTTGACAGTTACCGTGCCGCCGCCTCTGTCTGTACGGATAGCTGCGGACGACTGACCGCTCGTATTGACCGTCAGGTTTGTAGCCTTGGTCACACCGCCGCCGGTAGTCATAATACCACCACTGCCATCGCCCTTGGTCGTAATGGTAGAATCACTTATAACTACTGTTGTACCATCTCCGGATGCACCGTTTTGGCCACCATTACCACCATAAGAAAAGACTCCATTGGCTCCTGAGGCGTCACTTTCGATGGTTGCACCGGTAATAGTAAGGGTGGCGCCGTCTTTTGCCAAAACCGCCGCATTTTGTCCATAGAAATTACAGTTATCGCCACCATTTGAGTCTCCGGTTTTGGACACGGTAAGCGATCCCTCTGTAACCTTTGCGCCGGATACCAAAAGAGCGCTTTCATCTGCGGTGCCGGAATTATAGGTTTTTGAGCTTTCCGTAGTGTCTGAAGTGATTTTTTTAACTGCATTATATGTAACCGAAGAAGATGACGAATTACCGCCCGGTTTATCCGGTGGAGGGTTTACCGCCTTTACTTCTGATGGGCCGGTTTCACTGTGTATTGTTGACACTCCGGATACCGCCAGTGCTGATATAAGTGCTAAAGCTATGATCTTGGGTAAATACTTTTTTTTCATGTTCGCGTCCTCCTGTAAATTGATGTAAAAGTGCAGGCTTATTAATTCCTCTTGCAATGACTATAAAACGCGAACCTTAAATGAACCTAAAATCACTTAGTCACTACTCCACATCCTGAAGCGCCGCTTCATTTTCTTCTCCCGTGCGGATCTTTACCACACGGCTGACAGGATATACAAAGATCTTGCCGTCGCCGATCTTTCCGGTGTAGAGAGTCTTTTTGGCGGTTTCGATCACATCATCCACAGGGATATGGCTGACCACTACCTCCAGCTTGATCTTTGGCAAAAGCGTAAGGTCCATCTCGACTCCACGGTACATCTGGCCTGCGCCCTTTTGGATGCCGCATCCGGTAACCTGGGTTACGGTGATCCCCGTTACACCAAGCTCGTTGAGCGCCTTTTTGATCTTGTCATAGCGTGACAGCTTTGTGATGATAACTACCTTGTTGATGCCGCTGTCCAGTGACGTGCCGCGAACCGTTTCTGCAGTATTTACAACAGGAACAGCCGCATTTTTCATTGCATCGCTGGCCTTTTCATATTCATCCACACCCAGATCGGTGTTCTCGTTTACACTCATGGTGTTAGCAATATCCATGATGGCAAAGCCAGAATATGCTGAGGGCAGGCCATGCTCTGTGGCATCAAGACCCTCGATCTCCTCTTCCTCGCTGACACGCAGGCCGATGGTCTTTTTGATAACTAAAAATGCAATGGTAATGGTCACTACCGTCCAAAGTGTTGTTACCGCCATACCACCCAGCTGCTTGATAAGCTGGCTGATGCCGCCTCCGTAAAAGAGGCCCTCTTCTATACCGGCTACTGCAAAGCCGGGTGCCGTATCCGTGGCAAAAAGACCTACCGCCAGAGTTCCCCAGATTCCGTTAAACATATGAACCGCAACGGCTCCTACCGGGTCATCCACGTGTGTCACATTGTCGTTAAACCATACTCCAAACACTACCAAAAGTCCTGCCACAAGTCCGATGATGGCTGCCCCCGCACAGTCTGTCACGTCACAGGGTGCCGTAATAGCCACCAGGCCTGCCAGAGATGCGTTTAAGCACATGGAAACATCAGGCTTACCGTAACGTACCCATGTAAATACCATACATACTACCGTTGCTACTGCAGGCGCTACCGTGGTGGTCAAAAATACTGATCCGAGAGTCGGCACATCCGTTGCAGCTGCACCGTTGAAGCCATACCAGCCGAGCCAAAGTATAAA
>CAMODS010000136.1 GCA_946611525.1 uncultured Lachnospiraceae bacterium
AAGCGTCAGGGAATTCTCCTCATTGGTCTTCATCTTTTTATGAACATACATGGAAGTGTCATACTCCGGTACGTCATCAATAAAGTCCACCATCTCAGGTATATCGGAGAAAAGCTCGATACGGGACTGAACCATGGCCGCCACATGCTTAAGATCCACATCACGATGGATGGACTCCTTTAGCGTGGGAAGTGCAAGTTCATAAAACCTGTCAGCGTCCATGGCATGAAGGTACTCTCCGTTCATCCAGCGAAGCTTGGTCATGTCAAAGACAGCCGGTGACTTATTGATATGACGATAGTCAAAGGACTTTACCAGCTCATCAAGAGACATGATCTCTTTATTGTCCGCAGGACTCCAGCCCAAAAGTGCCACAAAGTTTACCACCGTCTCTGGTAAAAAACCGGCCTCTGTCAGGTCCTCAAAGGAAGAATGTCCGCTTCTCTTTGAAAGCTTTTTATGCTCCTCGTCAGTGATCAAAGGGCAATGGATGTAGGTGGGTATCTCCCATCCAAAGGCCTCATAGAGGCGGTTGTACTTTGGTGAAGATGACAGATACTCATTACCGCGTACCACATGGGTGATGCCCATGAGATGGTCGTCCACCACGTTGGCAAAGTTGTAGGTGGGATATCCGTCTGACTTTATGAGGATCATATCATCAAGCTCTGCATTGTCCACCTCGATGTGTCCGTATATCTCATCATCAAAGGAGGTAGTGCCCTCACGGGGATTATTTTGTCTGATAACAAAGGGCTTGCCCTCATCTAAGTTCTTTTTTATCTCCTCGGGTGACAGATGCAGGCAGTGCTTGTCGTAGATAGTATAGGTCTTGCCCTCATCATCGGTGGTCTGTGCCAGGGAAGCAAGACGCTTTTCATCACAAAAGCAGTAATACGCCTCGCCCTTTTCTATAAGCTTTTTTGCATAATCCATGTAGATACCGGCAGCCTGACGTTCACTCTGGACATAGGGACCCACGCCCCCGTCCTTGTCCGGGCCCTCGTCATAGGAAAGGCCAGCCGCCTCCATGGTGCGATATATGATCTCCTCAGCTTCATCCACATAACGCTCACGGTCTGTATCCTCTATACGGAGGATAAAATCGCCGTCCTCATGCTTGGCAATTAGATATGCATAAAGTGCTGTCCTTAAGTTTCCTACATGCATGCGTCCTGTAGGTGAGGGCGCGTATCTTGTTCTGATCTTCATTTCTTTGTCCTTTCATAATTTGTTTTTCTCATCCCGATAAGAGCTCCACCACCACACTTATCAGCCTCGCTTCAATCAAAAGGTTTTAAGTGGAGGGGCGGATATCCGCCAGGGAGATTCCGCAGATCTTGTCAACTGATGAAATTATCTCCATGACCTCGGGAGTATAGTAATTGTGCTCCTTCATCATCCGGTCGATCTCAATACGCTCGCTCTTTACGGCGTTAAGATTTTCCTCCTTGGATAACATCACCTTTTTTCGCCTGATATTTAAACTGTGATAGAGTTTATCCATCACATCATCATGGGCAATGGCCGCCACCTGGTTTTTCCATACTTTTTTGTCATACAGATCCAGCTTATCCAAAAGCCTCATAAGTCTGGCCATGAAATAATCATAGTCATCGTTGTCCTTCGCATACTGCTCCTTTGCCCTGACCATCTGGCTGTATCTGTCCCAGAGGTAGTTTAGCTCAGCCGCGGTGGTGACACCGTACTTTTCCTGCTCATAGGTGATGGCTCGGGTGACGTTGGCGTACTTCATCCTCACAACGTTTAGGGCGGAAATGGTCTTATTTGTCTCCCTTATCAGCTTTCGGTTACGCTTTCTGTTGCCGGAGCCACGCAAAAATATGATAAAAACTCCCGTAGCCGTGGCAAATAAAAGCACTAGCAGATAGCCGGATATATCAATGCTAAGATTCTGGCTTATGATGATAAATAAGATCAAAAATGACATAAAGGTAATGGACATAAGGAGGGTGATCCTCTTTATCAGCCTGTTGGAGGCTGCGATCTGATCCCTTTCAATATCATACTCACTCTTTTTTCCTTCCAGGGCATGCATGTTTTTTTGTTCCCTGGACTGGTAGAGCTCGTTTTGCTGCATTCGCTTTATGACATCCGGTATACGGTCCTCATCCTCAGCTATCATCATAAACTGCTCGTCGGAAAGAGGAGGCGTCTGCTCTTCATAATACTTCCTTGACCGCTCCAGGTCCTCGATGTTTTTGGCCACCAGGTACAGATCGTCCTTTTTTACCTTGGGAAGATTCCTGATGGTATTGATATCCTCCATATAGTGTGTCAACACACCGATCTCTGCATCCTGCGCCTGGATCTGTTTGGTGAGTGCAATGATCTGTTCGCAGGAATCAAGGATATAGTGGACTATCTTTTGCGGATTGTCCCACTCATCTATGGCCTGGATCTCCTTTAGCACCTTATTAAAGGAGGCATCCAGTTCTTCTTTCTTTTTATTTTTCTTCTTAAAAAGACTCAACTCTTGCTAATCCTCTTATAGTTATCTTTAAAGCCCAAAAAGATGTAGTTAAGCTGCTCCATATAAGAGCTTTGGTCGCTGTAATCTCCCCTAAGTCTCTTAAGCCTCGCCTCAAATTCCTTTACCTCAGCGGCCTCACCTACCCGGTTTATCTCCTCTCTTATCTCTGCCTGTCTGGGCTCAGGGATGTGATATTTTTCTGCCAAAAGCAAAAACCTGCTGTCGTCATCCATCAAGGCTGCTGAAAAAAGCATGCCTGAAAGTGCCTCCACACTTTTGTTCTTTAAAAAAGCGATCTCATAATTCTCCGAGGCCTCCTCAAAAAACATAAGCCACGCATAGGCACAGGCCTTGTTAAAGCAAATATCTGCCACAAGACTGTCATCAAGAGTACTTCCGGAAGAAAGGATGTTGTCATAGGCATAAATGGCATCCGTAAGCTTATTTGCCTTTAAAAGCTCGTCCGCCCTCACCTTTTTTCTCTCATCATCCGAGAGGCTCTCAAGCTTTTCTATCACATCTATGGTCTCACGGATCTCCCGGGAAGTAAGATAGCCGCAGCCCGATAAAAGCCTGGTTACAAAAAGATGAAGCGGCACCCGCTCTTCCATGGCAATCATAAGCTTATCATAAAGCTCCTCATCCAAAAGCTCATCACGGATCCATTCACAAAGCTCTTTTGACATAAGCTCGGAAGTCACCAGATAAGGGTTTTGTCTGATGTAGTAGCTAAGCTCCTCCAGGGAATATATATTGTGGGACGAATCCTCAATGTATAAAGGGTTTGCAGCTATAGGATGTCTGCAATATATCAGTTCGCCCATATGCCATCCTCCAAAGCAACGTGTATATCATGCTCCCAGACCTTGCCGCTGGAAAGCACCAGCTCACCGAAGCCAAGATCCCTGATGGTGATCTTTAGGTCTCTGTCGGATACGGGCTGCACCTGTATGCGTAGTCTGGTGGTACGATTTTCTCTCTCCGGCAGATCATTAAGCTCCAAAAGCTCTACCGTGGCCTGGCGGCTGTCAGGCC
This sequence comes from uncultured Lachnospiraceae bacterium, assembly GCA_946611525.1. GTDB lineage: Bacteria > Bacillota > Clostridia > Lachnospirales > Lachnospiraceae > JAILEN01. The sequence continues at coordinate 3,530 of CAMODS010000136.1, forward strand.
GTTGTATCCAAAGCTCCACCTCACGGGTGCCATCCAATATCACCTCACACTCTCCCTTGACATCGAACCAGTTGTCACCGGCGGAAAGCAAAGTGATAAACCTCATCTCATTTCTGTCCAAAACCTTAAGAGATACATTTACCTTGAGCTCATGGTCTCCAATGAATAAAAATGGCCAGTCCTTTTGCCCGTCACGGATCATGCCGGCGTAGCAGGCACCCTTTGAAAAAAGGTTCTTTCCCAAAAAGACCCTTCTGTCCCTGCAAAGGACAGCCAGTGATTTTTTGAGCCAGTCTCCGTCAAAGCCGTCACCGGTAAGATAAACCGAAGAGATGTACTCTCCATCCATATCCTTTGTCACAACACTGCAAAAGGCTTCGTCCAGATTGTCCAAAAGTGGTC
>CAMODS010000137.1 GCA_946611525.1 uncultured Lachnospiraceae bacterium
CCTCAGAATTACAAGGGTTGGTTTTTATGATGTCATCTATTGCGGAGCAAAGTAGAAAAATGGAGGGTAAAAATGAAGAATATAGTAAGGGTTGTGATACTTGTCATATGTGCGGCAGTTTTGATAGTGGGCTACTATTTTTACCTCTCAAGACGTGGTGAGAATATGAAGGAGGAAAGCCTTGAGCCGGAAAGCGAACTGTCAAAGGTTCTGGCCAAGGACTTTTCAAAGGAGTATCCTGAGACACCCAGGTCGGTGATAAAGTGGTACAACCGCATTATCATGCTTTACTATGACGATGAGACGGAAGATAAGGATGTGGAAAAGCTTTGTGACCAGGCAATGATGCTTTTTGATGCAGATCTTTTACAGGCCAATCCCAGGGAGTTTTACGTAGCAAACGTAAAGGCCGATATCACCGAGTACAAGGACAGAGGCAGGGAGATAAGGCAGAGCTCAGTACAAAGCTCCGGCGACGTGGAATACAAGACCATAAAGGATCGTGACTATGCCTATGTCATAGCCTATTATTTTACCAAGGAGGGCAGTACCTACACACGTACATATCAGAAGTTTGCGCTCAGAAAGGATGAGATGGGCAAATGGAAGATACTGGCCTTTGAACTTACCGATGAAGATGGGAATGCTATAAGATGACAAAGATTTTGGCAATAGAAAGCTCCTGTGACGAGACTGCAGCGGCAGTGGTGGTGGACGGGAGAAATGTAAAAAGCAATGTGATATCCACGCAGATCCCGGTGCATACCCTCTATGGAGGTGTGGTTCCGGAGATAGCTTCCAGGAAGCATATAGAGCGCATCAACCAGGTGATCACTGAGGCGCTTTCACAGGCTGATGAGACACTTGATGATATGGATGCCATAGCGGTGACCTACGGTCCCGGTCTTGTGGGACCTCTTTTGGTGGGGGTGGCTGAGGCCAAGGCCATAGCCTATGCAAAAAAGCTCCCGCTCGTAGGTGTGCATCACATTGAGGGACATATCAGTGCGAATTATATAGAGTATCCAGAGCTTGAACCTCCTTTTTTATGTTTGGTGGTATCCGGCGGACACACTCATCTTGTGAGGGTGGCCGATTATGGGAAATACGAGATCCTGGGGCGGACGGTTGATGATGCGGCAGGCGAGGCCTTTGACAAGGTGGCAAGGGCTATAGGCTTAGGGTATCCCGGTGGCCCCAAGGTGGAGGCGGCGGCAAAGTCCGGCGATCCGAATGCCATACCTTTCCCCAAGGGCAAGGTGGGAGACAGTGAATATGACTTTAGCTTTTCAGGGCTCAAGTCAGCGGTGCTAAATTATCTGAACAAGGAAAAAATGGCCGGCCATACAGTAAATGAAAATGACCTGGCGGCATCCTTCCAGAAGTCAGTGGTGGATGTGCTGCTTGAGCATGGCATGAAGGGCGTGGAGGAATATGGCGCAAAACGATTTGCCATAGCCGGAGGCGTGGCGTCCAATCAGGCACTGCGGAGTGCTTTTGAAAAAGCATGTCACGAAAGGGGAGTAGAGTTTTTCTGCCCTTCTCCCATACTTTGTACTGACAACGCCGCCATGATAGGTGCGGCAGGATATTATGAGTATATGGCAGGCAGACGGGACGGCTGGGACCTAAATGCTATCCCGGGACTAAAACTGGGGGAGCGATGATCATGAAGTATTCTGCAATAGTCCTTGCCGGCGGTAGCAGCCGACGCATGGGGACGGATGTAAAAAAACAGTTTATGCAGCTTAATGGCAAGGCCGCCATATATTATCCCCTTATGGCCTTCGAAAAGAGTGTGGTGGATGAGGTGATACTGGTGATCCCCGCCGGGGATGAGGGCTTTGTCAGACACGAGATCGTAGAGGAATACGGCTTTAAAAAGGTGACTCGCATAGTCACCGGAGGGGCTGAGAGATACGATTCCGTGTACAACGGTATCAGCAGTGCTTCCGGAGAATATGTGATGATCCATGATGGAGCACGTTCCTTTGTGACTGTGGAGATCATAGACCGTGCTGCAAGAGCTGTGGAAGAATATAAAGCCTGCGTAGTAGGCATGCCCAGCAAGGACACAGTTAAGATCTCGGACGATGAGGGCTTTGTGGCTGATACTCCTGCGCGCAAGAGCCTATGGGTCATTCAGACTCCCCAGGCTTTTGTCAGATCGGAGCTTTTGGATGCCTATGCCACTCTTCGATCACGTACCGACGGCTTTTTGGGGATCACGGATGACTCCATGATAATAGAGCGGGCAGGTGGCCGCAGGGTGAAGCTCATCGAGGGCAGCTACGATAACATCAAGATAACCACGCCGGAGGATATTGAGGCCGGCGAAGCAATATTAAAGAGGATGGCCGCTGTGTCATCTAAAGAGTAGTGAAGGATCTTTAGGAAAAGGAGAAATATCATGTCTTGTACAACTATCCTGGTAGGAAAAAATGCATCTTATAATGGCAGCACCATGATCGCCAGAAATGACGATTGTGCCGCAGGCAGCTATACCGCCAAGCATATGGTGGTGGTGGAGCCAAAGGATCTGCCGAAGGTCTATAAGCCTGTGATCTCAAAGGCAGAGATACCCATGCCTGAAAAGGGAGCCATGCGTTTTATTTGTGTACCCAATGCCGATCTTAGTGAGGAGGGCATATGGGCAGCAGCAGGAGTCAATGAAAAGAATATTACCATGACTGCCACAGAGACCATTACCAGTAACGAGAGGGTTCTGGCGGCTGATCCCCTGTGGGAGTCAGGAAAGAAAAACGGCAGGGAATATGCCGAGGGAGGTATAGGCGAGGAGGATCTGGTATATCTGGTGCTTCCCTATATCAGGTCAGCCAGAGAGGGAGTGCTTCGGGTGGCGGAGCTTTTAAAGGAATATGGTACCTACGAGATGAACGGCATGGCCTTTTCCGATGATGAGGAGATTTGGTGGCTCGAGACCATAGGCGGTCATCATTTTCTGGCAAAACGTGTACCCGATGAGGCCGTGGTCATCATGCCAAACCAGTTTGGACTGGACGAGTATGATTTTGAGGATGCCTTTGGTGCACAGACGGATCATATATGCTCGGATGATATGATCGAATTTATCCGTGACAATGATCTGGATCTGACAAACTACAGCTTTTTTGATATCCCCGAAGAGGATGTGGAAAGCGGCTTTTTATTCAATCCCAGAGATGCATTTGGCAGCCATGATGATGCGGATCATGTATACAATACTCCCAGGGCATGGTACATGGGACGTTATCTGTGCCCGGGGGATTTTATCTGGGATGGTGATGACGCGGATTACAGACCTGACTCAGATGACATTCCCTGGTGCGTGGTGCCTGAGAGGCTTGTGACTCCCGAGGATGTAAAGTATCTTTTGTCCAGCCATTTCCAGGGCACGCCTTATGACCCCTATATGAGCTATGGAGATAAGTCCATGAGCGGTGCGTACAGATCCATAGGTGTAAACCGCACGTCCTTTATGTCATTGGCTGAGGTAAGGGGTGACAGGGAGGTTCTTTTTGAGCTTTGCTTCGGATCAAATGTGTTCAATGCCATGATCCCGCTTTATGCCAATGTAAAGACCATCCCCGAGTACTTTGCTTTCACACCGGACAAACCGGATACAGGAAGCTTTTACTGGGCAAACAGGATGATCGGGGCTCTGGCGGATGCCAGCTACAGAACCAGCCTCAACCACATAGAGAGGTACCAGCTGGATGTACAGTCCAAATGCAAGGCTTTGATCATAAAGTATGACAAGCTGATCGAGAACGAAAAGACTGCGGCCAAGAGGAGAGCCCTTTGTGAAAAAGCCAATGAGGAGATCGCAGAGCTTACAAAGAAAAAGACGGATGATCTTTTGGATAAGGTCCTTTATGAGGCCAGTAACATAATGAAAAACGCATACGCCAGATCGGATGCGTAGAGAGAT
>CAMODS010000138.1 GCA_946611525.1 uncultured Lachnospiraceae bacterium
TCGGATGTGTCGGCTTCATGATGATCAAGTATAAGTGGGGCATTGGTAAGCAGGAGTGGTTCAGAGTTTGGCCCTGGCTTATCGTTTCCATCAACATTCTTATTGCTGTTGCTTCTGACTTCGAGAGCGCTTTCAAGGGCTTCGCAGCAGGCGGCATGCAGGGCGGCTGGTGGTACTCCGTTGAGGGAGTATGGCTTTACGGCGGCTGGTGGAATGTTGTCAATGCCATCGCAGGACTTATCAACTGCCTGTGCATGACAGGATGCTGGTCAGTATTTGCCTCCAAGGACGGCAAGGACATGATCTGGGCTGACATGACCATCTGGTTCATCGTTGCTTATGACATCTGGAACTTTGAGTACACATACTGCAACCTTCCTACACATACCTGGTATTGCGGTGTTGCTCTTCTTCTTGCTCCTACATTTGCAAATGCATTCTGGAACAAGGGTGGCTGGATCCAGAACCGTGCCAACACACTGGCTATCTGGTGCATGTTTGCACAGGTATTCCCTCTCTTCCAGATCTCCAAGACCTTCTCAGTTCTTCCTTCCGTATACGGAAAGGGTGCTCAGGGTCTTGCAGCTATCGACCTCACCACACTTTATGCTCCCGGAGCTACAAGCATCGAGAGCAACGTAGCAGCAGTTGCAGCTATGAGCGGTGCAGATCGTGCAGCTTTACTTGAGAGCGTAGGCGTTGTAGCTGATCCTACAATGCAGGGCGTAGTTGCTATCCTTGCACTTGTTGCAAACGTACTTTGCATCACAGTTATCATCAAGCGTGCAATGGAGAAGCCTGCCGGAAAGCGCAATCCTTACAAGTACGATGTATTCGTAGGCACAAAGGATTACGAAGAGGCTCGCGCAAGAGTAGAGGACGGAGTAGTTTATCCCGCATAATAACTGAATACTTATTTACAGAGAGGTCGCCATTTCGGCGGCCTCTTTTTTGTTTGAAGTAAAGATGCACAATTTTGTGCCAAGATTATTGTCTATTTCGTTCATATACGAAAGAATATAATCATGTTACAATGGAAACTGTAATTGACGATCTGAGTTTCCGTTAAGGGAGAGCTTGAAGTGGAAGAGATAAAGGAGAGACTGTTAGAGGGCGCACTGGATGTATACAGGAGCAAGGGAGCGAAGTTCACCATGGATGACCTGGCGGCGGCGCTTTCCATGAGCAAAAAGACCATATACACCATTTTCCCCGACAAAAAGACACTACTTCTAAATATGGTAGATTTCACCTTTGACTGTATAAAAGATGACAAAGAAAAGGCGCTGGAAAAGCCGCACCTTACTGTTGTGGACAGGTTCCGTGCGGTGCTTTCGGTAATGCCTGAGAAATTTGCCGGTCTTGACTTTACCCAGATCTACAGCATGAAGGACAAGTATCCCGAGTGCTATGCCAGGATAGCTGAGAGGCTGGAGTCGGACTGGGAGCTTACCATAGCGACTCTTAGAGAGGGAATAAAGGCAGGAGAGTTTCGCCCGGTGGATGAGGTGATATTCCAGATGATGTACGAGTCGGCTACGGAGCGCTTTTTAAACGGCAGTGAGCTGGCGGACAACGGCATATTATATGTAGACGCACTTAACGAGATGGTGGATATCTTAGTGGATGGTATCAGGGCATAGGGGTTTTTATTATGGAAAAAATATTTTTAGACAGAGACTGGAAATTTAACGAGACATTTACTGAGGATATGATCGCGGTACCAATGACAGAGGGGGTGACGGTGAGCGTACCTCACACGGTAAAGGAGGTTCCCTTCAACTATTTTGATGAAGGTGAATATCAGATGATCTCCTGCTACCAGCGCAACCTTTTTGTGTCAGATGAGTGGATGGGCAAAAAGCTGCTTTTGACCTTTGATGCCATAGGGCATCAGAGCGATGTCTATATAAACGGAAAGCATCTTTATACACATACCTGCGGGTATACGGCTTTTACCATTGATATCACCGCAGATGTAAATTACGGCGCTGACAATCTTATCACGGTTCGTGTAAACTCACGTGAGGATATAGATCAGCCGCCCTTTGGCTTTGTGATTGACTATATGACCTTTGGCGGCATCTACCGCGATGTTTATTTGGAGATTAAGGATCCTGTCTATATGCGGGATGTATTCCTGATGCCCCGTATCAACGATGGGGGCACCACAGTAAGAAAGACTCCGGAGCAGATCCGGTCCATGACGGTTCAGGGCAGTCTGGATTCCGCCATCACCCTTTCGGATGAGGCAAAAAAGGCCGCATCAGAGCACAGGCTTTCGGTACGCCAGCTTTTGGATGACAGGGAGATAAGCAATCAGCCTCTGGATGAAAAAGGACTTACCACCACATTGTGCGGCACAGTGGCAATTTGGGATGTGGAGAGTCCAAAGAGATACAACCTTACCACGGAGCTGCTTTTGGACGGGCAGGTGGTGGATGTGGATGTAACACCCATCGGCTTTAGGACAGCGGTATTTAAAAAAGAGGCCTTTTACCTAAACGGCAGACCTTTAAAACTTCGCGGACTAAACCGTCATCAGAGCTATCCTTACATAGGCTATGCAGCTACCGAGAGTCTTCAGAGACACGATGCTAAAATCTTAAAGCATGAGCTGGGGCTCAATGCGGTGCGCACCAGCCATTACCCCCAGTCCCATTATTTCATAGATGAGTGCGACAAGCTGGGACTTTTGGTATTTACGGAGATGCCCGGCTGGCAGCATATCGGCGGAGATGCCTGGAAGGATATAGCGGTTAAAAACACCCTGGATATGGTGGTGCAGTACCGCAACCATCCATCTATCATCCTCTGGGGCGTGCGTATAAATGAGTCTCCGGATGATGACGAGTTTTACAAGCGCACCAATGAGATGGCCCATCGCATGGATCCCACCAGACAGACAGGTGGTGTCCGCTGCAATAAGAAAATGAGCTTTTTGGAGGACGTTTACACATACAATGACTTTTCGCACAGTGGTAAAAACGCCGGCTGTGAGCCAAAGAAAAATGTGACTCCGGATGTGGAAAGACCATACTTTATCTCGGAGTACAACGGACATATGTATCCCACCAAGACCTTTGACTGGGAGGAGCACAGGATGGAGCACTTTATGCGTCATGCCAGGGTGCTGGAGTCTGTGGCTTCTTATTCAGATATATGTGGCAGCTTCGGATGGTGTATGTTTGACTACAATACCCACAAGGACTTTGGCAGCGGGGATCGTATCTGTTACCACGGTGTCATGGATATGTTCAGAAACCCGAAGCTGGCGGCATCAATATATGCGGCTCAGTCCGATGAAAACGACGTTTTGGAACTAACCTCCACCATGGACATCGGTGAGCATCCTGCCAGCGTCAGGGGATCTACATATTTTATCTCAAATGCCGATACAGTCAGGATGTATAAAAATAACGTACTGATAAAGGAGTACCCCACATATTCAAAGGACTTCCCCCATCTGTACCATGGACCGGTTGAGATCGATGACCTCATCGGCGACGAGATGATGAGGCAGGAAGGCTTTTCCAAAAAGCAAAACGAGCTGGTAAAGATCTGCCTCAATGAGACGGCTATCCATGGCTACAAGGTTACTCCAAAGATTGCCTGGGCAGCACTAAGACTTATGCTTTTCCATGGCATGAAGGCCAATGAGGCGGTGGATCTCTTCCAGAAATACATTGGTGACTGGGGAGGAGAGTCCAAATCTTACAGGTTTGATGCAATAAAGGATGGCAAGGTAGTAAAGTCGGTGGTGCGATCCGCCATGACAAAGGTCCAGCTTGGGATTGATGTCAGCTCCAGGGAGCTATTTATAGATCAGACTTATGATAT
>CAMODS010000139.1 GCA_946611525.1 uncultured Lachnospiraceae bacterium
TATACTAAGATCCTTCGCTTCGCTCAGGATGACAAAATGGGAAGTCCCACTGTCATTCTGAGGGCGTAGCCCGAAGAATCTTTACTCTACTGTAACCGACTTTGCCAAATTGCGGGGCTTGTCGACGTCTAGTCCCTTCATGACGGAAATGTAATACCCCAAAAGCTGGAGCGGTATCACGGACAGTGATGGAGCAAAGTGCTCATCCGTCTTGGGAACAAAGACCGTGAAGTCCGCCGTGTCCTCTATATCGTAGTTGCCGTAGCTGGTGAGTCCGCATACATAAGCGCCGCGGGACTTGACCTCAACTATGTTGGAAATGGTCTTTTCATAAAGCGCCGACTGTGTCAGAACGCCGATCACCAGAGTGCCGTCCTCGATGAGGCTGATGGTACCGTGCTTCAACTCTCCGGCAGCATAGGCTTCGGAATGGATATAGGATATCTCCTTAAGCTTAAGAGAACCCTCCATGCAGCTGGCATAATCCATACCCCTGCCAAGGTAAAATACATCCTTTGCTGATGCAAACTTGCTGGCAAACCACTGGATGCGCTCCTTTTCGGAAAGTATCTTTTCTATTTTTTCAGGCAAAGTCACAAGCTCTGCAATAAGAGCCTCGATCTCCGCAGGCTCCAAAAGTCCCTTTGCCTCACCAAGCGCCATGGCAAAAAGGTACATGGCAATAAGCTGGGTGGAGTAAGCCTTTGTGGTGGCCACTGAAATCTCCGGCCCTGCAAGGGTCAAAAATGATGAGTCTGCCTCACGGGCGATGGAGCTTCCCATGACATTTACAATGGCTAAGGTATGCGCCCCCAGATCCCTGGCCTGACGGAGAGCCGCCAGTGAGTCCGCAGTCTCGCCGGACTGGCTTATTACGATTACCAGGGTCTTTTCTGAAAGAATGGGATTCCTGTATCTGAACTCGGAAGCCAGCTCTACTCTCACCGGAACCCGGGCCATATCCTCTATGACGTACTGGGCCACCATACCCACATGGTAGGCAGAACCGCAGGCGGTGATAACCACGTTGTCAACATCCTTAAGCTGCTCAGGACTCAGTCCAAAGCTTTCCAGATTGACAGTACGGCTGCCGGTCTCGCCCTTTACGCCCGAGCCTATGGTATCCCTTATCACACCGGGCTGCTCGTGGATCTCCTTGATCATGAAATGCTCATAGCCGCCCTTTTCAGCAGCTGCAGCATCCCAGTCTATAAGGACTACTTCCTTTTCGATCTTATCACCATCTAAGTTGTAATACTCCACTCCATCGGCGGTAAGTCGTGCCATCTCCATGTCGTTGATATAGGTGACATGATCCGTATACTTTAAGATGGCAGGAACATCTGAGCTTAAGAAATTCTCTCCCTCGCCCAATCCGATGACCAGGGGCGAATCCTTTCTGGCTACATATATCTCACCGGGATAGTCCTCAAACATCACTGCCAGGGCATAGCTTCCACGGACACGTACCATGGTCTTGGCGATGGCATCGATGGGACCGATCTGATATTTTTTATAGTAGTAATCAATAAGCTTGACTGCCACTTCACTGTCAGTCTCGGAATAAAACTTATAGTCATGACGGATCAGCTTTTCCCTAAGCTCCTGATAGTTTTCTATGATACCGTTATGGATACCTATGACATTGCCGTCATCCGAAACATGGGGATGAGCATTGATCTCGGAGGGCTCACCATGGGTAGCCCAGCGGGTATGTCCTATACCACAGTTCCCCTTTACGGAATTACCTCCGTCAGTCTTTTCGGACAGTACCAAAAGACGCCCCTTTGCCTTTACCACAGTGGGCTTTTTATCTCCGTCACGGACCGCTATACCTGCAGAGTCATAGCCCCTGTATTCCAGCTTGGACAAGCCCTCCAAAAGAATGGGAGCCGCTGCCCTTTTGCCTACAAATCCAACTATTCCACACATATGATTCTCCTCATTTTTCCGTAATAATAAACTCCCTCGATTTTACTACATTAGCATCATAAAAGCAATAAAAACGGCCGCCGGGCTGAAACCCGACGGCCTGTATCTACAAGCATCATATACACTTAAGCATCGGCCTCTGTACCCTCATCTACACCATCCAGGCTAAAGAAGTTGATCTCGTCATTGAGCTTGGTGGCCAGTGCCTTAAGATCCGTAGCCGCATCACCGATGACCTCGAAGGTGGCGTTGAGTTCCTCCATGGAAGCATTGGTCTGCTGGGTGGAGGCTGCGTTCTCCTGGGATACTGCAGACAGATCGGAGATGATGGCATTAAGCCTCTCCTTGCTCTCGTTCAAAAGAAGGATCTTCTCATGGATCAGGCGGGCTGCATCATCCACACTGTGAACATTTTCAACCATGCCGTCCATATCATTCTTTGTGGAGCCAAGCTGCTCGTTCTGGGCATTGAGGCCCTCGTTGAGCTTATCGATGATCTCCACGCTCTTGGCCGACTCGGAAACCAGATTGTCAACTATCTGTCTGATGGATACTGCTGCATCACCTGACTGGTCTGCCAGGGATCCGATCTCTGTAGCAACTACTGCAAAGCCCTTACCTGCCTCGCCTGCACGGGCTGCCTCGATGGAAGCATTAAGTGCCAAAAGGTTGGTCTGGCCTGAAATATCATTGATGACATTGGATGCATCGGCGATCTCCTTGACCGCATCATTGGTGGCTCTGATCTGGGCATCGATCTGCTGCATAGCCTCCATGACCGCCTCATTCTGTCCGAGTGCCTTGTCAAGAGCTGCCACCGTACGGTTGCTGGCTTCCATCATCTCCTTGGCTGCGACGGACAGATCGTCAACGGAAAGAGTGATGCCATCGATGTTGTCGCCCATCTCACCGGTATTGCTGGCAGAATCCTGAACTGACTCAGCCTGGCTTACAGCGCCCTTGGAGATATCATCAATAGCCTCGGTAACCTGTGAAGAAGCAGCATTGGCCTGCTCCGTGGTACCTGAAAGCTCATTACCACTCTTTGTAACCTCTCCCGAAAGAGTGATCGTGGTGGAAATAACCTCCTTTAGCTTGTCCCTGATCACTATGATCTCATCCGACAAGACTCCGAGCTCGTCCTTTCGATCCCTGGTCTTTGCAGGAATGACGAATGCCAGATTACCGTTGCCCAGCTTCTCAAGGCCCTTAACTATTTGGCTGATGGCAACGGAGGAACTCTTCAAAAGGGAAACCCCTACGATGATTATAATGAGCATACCCACTATAGCAACTGCTATCATGGCACTGGTAATCTGGTTGATGTGCTTGGTAACGGGACTCTGCTCCTTACCTGTAAAAGCCATACCTACTACACTTCCGTCAGAATTCTTGAGGGGCATATAATAAACGTAGTAGGGCTTTCCTGAGATCATAACATTATCCGCATGGTATTCCTCGCCCTTTTTTAAAACCGTCTCAATGACCTTTTCTCCGGCATCCGTGCCCTCGACTGAATTGCCGTTCTCATCCACAATTGAGGTGACCCGGCGAGTAGGACCGTAGAAAATGGTGTATTCCAGATTGGTAGCCTTATGAAGATCCATGATCTGCTCAAGGTACTCATCATGGACAGGCTGGCCACCCTTTGTCAGGCCGTTTTCCTCATCATAAGCCCAGTCGCCGTCCCATTCGTTTGAAAACTGGCTCTCCATCTGGTATGCCGCCGTGTGCAGCTCCTCCTCATAAGACGTGACATACGCCTCCCTGATGTTGCTGGTACCCAAAATGGTAAGTATCACTGTCTGAGCCAACGTGCATACCAGCGCGACGATCAAAATGCTCCCAACTAATCTCCTGTTTTTTGTCTTTCCTTCCATTGTTACCTCCAT
>CAMODS010000140.1 GCA_946611525.1 uncultured Lachnospiraceae bacterium
AAAAATGCCCCTATCCGAGGAACAAAACAGGGAGCTTTACATCGCAATATCCAACAGCTACAGTGGAAAACTGAATCAAAAAAAAGACCGCTACCTCTCCACCCACAAGGGAGGAAACGGTATCGGTCTCATATCTGTCGCCGCCACCGCCGGACGTTACGGCGGTACGGCTGATTATTCACATGATGATGACATCACGCAGCCGCTATTACCGGAACCATGTAGTTGGCCTCGCCAAGGATGTGTCCGAACAGTCTTTCACCGTCTTTGGAGGTCAAGATCATCCTGACGTCTATATCCCGGTCGTAGTCCACCTGAATGTTCAGTATCAGATGTAAAAACAATCCCAAAAGCTTCCTGGGATCACGGGACTCATTGTAAACCAGATCCACGGAGACCAGGCCCTTTTCCATATCACTCAAAAGCACACAGGAAACCACCTTGTCGTCCTCTATCAAAAATACGCTGTCAGGATGGATCCAGTCGTAGGCCTCACCCCTCTCATTGCATTTTTCAGCCATCCACCTCATAGCCACTTTCCTGTGAGCAACAGACAGATCAGCAAATGTGGATCCGTTTTCTGTAGCCTTGTTCACTCCCACATCATTAAGACGCTCCTCCACCACTCTAAGCGGCAGATAGCACATGGGACAGTCAAACCGCATGGTGTCGATATCCATGGCATCGAAAAACGGTTCTAAGCTGGCACGGTCACCGGTGGCTTCGTATGTAAAGAAGATCTTTTTATCCATGATCATCTCCATCATATCGCCTGCCACATACAGCCGTCTGTAGGCTTCATCCACATAGATGCTTCGGATGAGGACGCCTCCGGCCGAAAGCTCCTCATATACCAGAGCTCCCGCCGGCTCATCCATGAAGGTCCCGCCTATGCATAAAAACTGACCTGATCTGATCCCGGTAAGAAGCTCCCACGGGATATAGTTTCTGTAATCATCCAACTGGTATGCTTTTAATATCATAGCACTCATTGTCACTCCCCCTTAAAAATCATCTGAATTATCGTTTATGAGCTCCTGTGGAAGGATAATATCATTGGGCTCGGGTGCCCTCTCTTTAAGTTCGGACTTCATATCGATCATGGATAGTCCGCCACAGTTTTTCAAAAAGTCCTCGTAACTGATCTTGAACATACCACAGGTCTCATTCATGGAAGATGATATATAGGAATCTGTCTTGCAGAGACTCCCATCGTCCTTGTACTTGGCACTCATATTGCCGTAAGGGTTTCTCATTATTACAAATCTTCCGTCAGCATCTTCACCTGCAGATACCACCGTATACGCATGTCCTGCATTCATACCCGGAGTATTGCTCGCCTTGGTTCCATAGGTAAAAATCTTGCCGTCTCTTCTGGCGTTGATGAGCTGGTTGAAAAGCTCCGCCTTAAACTTATCGTTTCTCAGATGGTGGCCATCACCGGAATAGTTACCGGATTGTTGCCTGGAAAAGCCTCCCACTTCTCCGGTAAAAAGCGCATCATCCACAAAGGTTGATCTCATGGATGTCCCTATGATCCTGTCACTGAATCTCCCGGTCAGTGCGAAAACCCAGTCATCCGGCTTGCCATGCCACAGCGCATCATATCCGGCATTTTCATCCTGTTTGGAGGCACTACTGTATCCCAAAAATGCCGCTGCTTTTTCAAGTATCTGCATCCAAAGCGCCCCCGATGTATGGATGGCACCTCCGGTAATAAGCTTCGGTACCTCCTTTGTGACCTTGATATAAACGGGAGTGGGCATATTCTTCTCATTCTTATAAAGCCTTACCGTTACGGTCCCGTCCCCATTATCCTTCATGCAGTCCTTTATTATGTTGGGTTCATAATTGATGGCGGTACAGGTACCTGCCACCATCCAGCAGTTGGACACCTTACCCTGTCTTAGGTCATTTACGGTAGGTTCATGTGCAAAAAGAGGCGTATCATCAGCGGGCTTCTGCCACTTTCTAAAAAACTTGTAAAAGTCCTCCAAAGGCTTGGCAAACCAATGTTCAAACTTCCTCTTTCCTCTTGTCTCAGGCCGCTCTCCGTGGCTCTTATCGATAACCTCAACTCCTTCAGGCACATTAAGATTACCCTTGGTAAGGCTGTCTATCTTATCTAAAAGCGCTTTTACCTCGGGATGATCCTTAAAGCTTTGGATCTTGGCATCCTTTGAAGCTCTTATAACCTTAAGCAGGGCATCGGACTCTGCCTTTTCTCCTGATTTATATACATTCTTATCAAAATAAGAGCCTATGGCATTGTTAAGGTTTTCTACTTCAGTTATGCCTCTAAGCTTTCTTTCCATGGTACTTGATGAGCGCAAAAGATCTATCCTGGCATCCATGCTCTTTCTGTCGGAGTAGGTAGAAAGAGCCTCTTCGCGGCTTAAGGTGTGTATGCCTGAAGGCATGGTCCTCTCATCTTCTATCTCAACATAGCCTTCTTTTATATTCTTTTGGTCCTTTGAGTAAACCTTTCTAACATCATCCCAGGCTTTTCTGTACCGCTCACACAGATCCGGATAGTTCTTTATCATGGAATCTGCATCCTTCAGATTCTCTTCACCGTCCTTGGCCCTGAGCTTTGCAAATTCCAGTTCCACTTCTGCCAGACGAAGAAATGCACGTACCTGTATCATCTTTTGCTTGAATAGTTTTGCAATCTCAATATCCGTATCATCGTCCTGGAAATCACCGCTTTTGAGCTTCTGTTCAACCTCTTTAAGATACGCTTTGTATTCGGGGATCCTTTCCACACGCTTATCGCCGGTAGCATTAAACTCCTTGTCCATATCCAGCTCAAAAGTTCTAAGATCTATCTCCTTTGTCTGGGAAAGCACCTCTATTGTCTCATCATTGACACCCTCGAACACAGTCCCCGAAACATTCTTTAAGTCATTGCGCATCCTGTCTTCTTTGCGCTTTGCTTTAGCATCGCCCACTAAGGAGAGCCAGTCATGGTAGTTTTCATCATCTATCTTTTCATAACTCTCAAGTTCTTTATCATACCCTTTCCCATCTTCAATATCGACGTGGTTCTTTTTTGTATACTCATTCACGCGCTTTGTATAAAGATCCATGATCTCCGAAATATCATCAAAGCGCTTTGACTGATCCGATGATATGAGATTTCCGGTGTATTTCTCCTCGAGATCCGGTCTGTACCCACTCTTAAAAAGCGCCTTGAGTTCGCTATAGGCCTTTACCAAAATAACACAGTACTGCATATGCTTTCTGATATATGCACTGGTAAACATCTTTGGGGTAAAATGAGCCTCCTCTATGAGGGTAAGATAAGAATCAGTCTTTTCCCTTATGGTATTATCAGCAAGCTCCTTCGCTTTATTCTCCATAAAAGCATTCGCATTCTTTACTCCCTCGGACACATCAAGAGTATAGGCCGTGGCCTTTTTTGATATGGCCTTGGACTGGTCTATGCGCTCATTCATCTTCTGCTCTTGGGGATTGGGCTTAAAGCGCACCTTTGAACCAAGCTTTGCCGTATCCTGCTTCATATTTTCGCGTGTAAAATAGGCATTGCGGTACTGATCAGGGTTCATCTCACCATATTCGTACATAACCTCCTTGGGGAGGAGCTTATCGCCCTCTATCTGCTCCTGCTTCCTTGCCTGCATACTCTGCTCTGCCTGCTGGCGCATTTCAGCGGTCTCTTCTATAACGAAGACTTCATCATCCTCTTCGAACTTATTGACATTTTCTTCGATGGAGTTTTTAATACTTTCTTTAAAATCTTCTTTCATAATTGATCTCCTTGAATGCGGTATCCTTCGCGATAG